>NZ_JAVFVX010000034.1:0-38319 GCF_033441795.1 Streptomyces sp. ADMS
TGAGGTCGTTGGTGCCGAAGGAGAAGAACTCCGCCTCCTCGGCGATCCGGCCGGCGGTGAGCGCGGCCCGGGGCAGCTCGATCATGGTGCCGACCGGGCAGTGCACGGGAATGCCGGACTCCTCGGAGACCTCGGCCAGGACGCGCTCCACCTCGGCCCGCTCGATGCGCAGTTCCTCGACGGCACCGACCAGCGGGACCATGATCTCGGCCTCGGGGGAGCCTCCGGCGCGGGTGCGTTCCACGACCGCCTCGGCGATCGCCCGCACCTGCATGGCGACCAGTCCCGGAACGATCAGTCCCAGGCGGACACCGCGCAGGCCGAGCATCGGGTTCTCCTCGTGCATACGGTTCACCGCTGCGAGGAGTTCGGTGTCGTGCGGGCCGGGCTGCTCGCCGCGGGCCTCGGCGGCGGCGATGCGCACGGCGAGTCCGGTGCGGTCGGGCAGGAACTCGTGCAGGGGCGGGTCGATGAGCCGGATGGTGACCGGCAGGCCGTCCATCGCCTCCAGGATGCCGATGAAGTCCCGTCGCTGGAGCGGCAGCAGCGCGCTGAGCGCCTGCTCCCGTTCGGTCTCGTCGCCGGCCAAAATCATCGCCTCGACCAGCTTGCGGCGCGCCCCGAGGAACATGTGCTCGGTCCGGCACAGTCCGACGCCCTGCGCGCCGAACCGCCGCGCGCGGGCGGCGTCCTCGGGGGTGTCGGCGTTGGCCCGCACCTCCAGCCGCCGGGCGTCGTCGGCCCGGTCCATGGCGCGCCCCACGGCCTCCACCAGCCCGGGGGACCGCTCGCCCGTCTCGAAGTACCGCATCACCGCGGAGTCGACCAGCGGAGCGGCGCCCAGGTACACGGCGCCCTCGGAGCCGTCGACGGAGACGACCGTGCCCTCCTCGACGACCGTGTCGCCCACGGTGAAGCGACGTGCCGCGGTGTCCACGGTGATCTCCTCCGCACCGCACACGCACACCGTGCCCATGCCCCGGGCGACCACGGCCGCGTGGCTGGTCTTGCCGCCCCGGCTGGTCAGGACCGCCTGCGCGGCGATCATCCCCGGCAGGTCGTCGGGGGTGGTCTCCTGGCGTACGAGGACGACCTTCTCGCCCGTGGCGGCCCGGCGAACGGCTTCGGCGGAGTCGAACACGGCGGCGCCCACGGCCGCCCCCGGTGAGGCGGGCAGTCCGTGCGCGAGCGCCTCGCCGACGGCCGATGTGTCGAACCGGGGGAACATCAGACGGGCCAGGCCGTCCCCGCTGAGCCGGGCCAGGCCCTCGTCGGGGGTGATCAGCTTCTCGTCGGCCAGTTCGGCCGCGATGGCGAACGCGGCCTCGGCGGTGCGCTTGCCCACCCGGGTCTGCAACATCCACAGCCGGCCGCGCTCGATGGTGAACTCGATGTCGCACAGATCCCGGTAATGCGTCTCCAGAGCGCCCATGTGACCGCGCAGTTGCCCGTACGAGTCCGGGTCCAGCTCCTGCAGGGCGGTCAGCGGAACGGTGTTGCGGATACCGGCGACGACGTCCTCGCCCTGAGCGTTGACCAGGTAGTCCCCGTACAGACCGGGCCGTCCCGTGGCCGGGTCGCGGGTGAAGGCGACGCCGCTGCCGGAGTCGGACCCGAGGTTGCCGAAGACCATGGTCTGCACGTTGACGGCGGTGCCCAGGTCGTCCGGGATGTGCTCGCGGCGCCGGTACACCCGGGCCCGCTCGCCCCTCCAGGACTCGAAGACGGCGAGAACCGCACGGTGCAGTTGCTCCTCGGGGGACTGCGGGAAGTCCTCGCCGGTCTCCCGGCGGATCAGGTCCTTGTACGTCCCGACGAGTCCGGCCAGGTCCGCCGCGTTCAGGCCCAGGTCGTTCGTCGCCCCCCGGGATCGCTTGAGGCCGGCCATGGCGTCCTCGAACAGCGAACTGGCGACACCCATCACCGTGCTGCCGAACATCTGTACGAGTCGGCGGTACGAGTCCCAGGCGAAGCGCTCGTCCCCGGAGACCTTGGCCAGGCCCAGCACGGAGTCGTCGCCCAGGCCGATGTCGAGGATGGTCTCCATCATGCCGGGCATCGAGAACCGCGCCCCGGAGCGGACGGACAGCAGCAACGGGTCGTCGGGCTGCCCCAACTGCCGTCCGGCGGCCTGCTCCAGCGTAGTGAGGTGTGCGGAGATCTCGCCGGCCAGAGTGTCCGGCTCGGTACCGCCGGCGAGGAAGGCCCGGCAGGCTTCGGTGGTCACGGTGAAGCCCGGCGGGACCGGCAGGCCCAGCCGGGTCATCTCGGCCAGGTTCGCGCCCTTGCCGCCGAGCAGGGCGGCCTGGTCTCGGCCGCCCTCGTGGAAGTCGTACACATAACGGACCATGATGCCGGTTCCTCCGATGGATTCGGGCTGGGTACGTCTCCAGCGTCCGACCGCCGGGACCACAGGGACAGGTGCTGTCGGTCCTCTTTGCCGGGGCCGGTCGGCCCCGGCGGATCCGAGGCGGTCCGTCGTGGGGCGCGACGCCGACGCGGTGGCGGGCCAGGCCAGGCACGCTGTCGGACGATCCGGAGGCGTCGGCGCCGGGGGCCCGGGTGCTCGGCCTGATCCGCTACCGCACCCCGCCCCTGACCATTACGGTGACACATGACCGGACCGTTGGGCGTCCGTGCGTTGAGGGGACCTGGAGGAGTACAGGGTGGAAACCCCGGAGGAGGCTCGCGTGCGGCTGCCGCAGTTGCGGCTGGACGAGCTGCTGGAGGAGCTGCAGGCGCGGCTGGACGCGGCCCGCGGCACCCGGGACCGGGTGCACAGCCTCCTGGAGGCTGTGCTGTCGGTCGGCAGGGAGCTGGATCTGGAGCAGGCCCTGCGCCGCATCGTGGAGGCCGCCGCGGTACTGGTCGACGCGGAATACGCGGCGCTCGGCGTGATCGGCCCGGACGGCAGGCGTCTGTCCGCCTTTCACACCGTGGGGGTCAGCGAGGAACAGATCGTGCGGATCGGCCCGTATCCGGAGGGCCACGGCATCCTGGGGGAGCTGATCAACCACCCGGAGCCGCTGCGCCTGGCGAAGATCTCCGAGCACGCGGCCTCGTACGGTTTCCCGGCGCATCATCCGCCGATGAACACCTTCCTGGGTGTCCCGATCCGGGTGCGCGACGAGGTCTTCGGCAACCTGTACCTGACCGAGAAGCGGGGCGGCGCCCAGTTCGACGAGGAGGACGTCTCGGTCACGCTGACGCTGGCCGTGGCCGCCGGCGTCGCGATCGACAACGCCCGGCTGTACGAGGAGTCCCGGCTGCGGGAACGCTGGCTGCGGGCGAACGCGGAGGTCACCCACAGCCTGATGTCCGGCGGTGAGGGCACCGAGGTCCTCGCCCTGATCGCCGAACGGGCCGGCGAGATCACCGATTCCGCCCTGGCGGCGGTCGCGCTGCCCATGGAGGACACCGGTTCACTCGCCGTGGAGATCGCCGTCGGGATGGACGCCGAGGCACACCGGGGCCTCGTACTGGCCATGGACAAGAGCCTGATGGGACTGGCGTTCTCCGCCGCCGCCCCCGTCACCAGCGCGGACGTCACCCAGGACGAACGCATCTCCCTGGAGCCTCCGCGGTTCGGCGGACTCGGCCCCGCCGTGGCCGTGCCCATCGGCACGGGCGACACGGGTCCACGAGGCGTGGTCCTGCTGGCGCGAAAGGCCGGTCGGCCGGTGTTCTCGGCGATGGAGACCGAGACCGTGCAGTCCTTCGCCGCACAGGCCGCCATCACGATGGAGCTGGCGGAACGCCGGCAGGACGCCGAGGCGGTCGCGGTCCTCATGGACCGGGACCGTATCGCACGCGACCTGCACGATCTGGCCATTCAGCGACTGTTCGCCACCGGTATGACGCTGCAGAGCGCCGGCCGCTTCATCGAGCACGAGGAGGCCTCCGAGCGCGTGGCGCGCGCGGTCGACGACCTCGACGAGACCATCAAGATCATCAGGTCGACGATCTTCGGTCTGCGTACCCGCGACGGTGCGGGGGAGGCCGGTCTGCGTGCCCGTGCCGTACGGATCGTGGGGGAGGCGGCGCCGGTCCTCGGCTTCGCCCCCAGCGTCCGGATGGAGGGCCTGCTGGACACGGACGTACCGAAGGACATCGCCGACCACGTGGTGGCGGTGCTCTCCGAGGCCCTGACCAACATCGCCCGCCACGCACGGGCGAACCGCGCCGACGTACTCCTGGCCACGGACGGGCGCGAGGTACGGCTCTCGGTCACCGACAACGGGGTGGGCATCCCCGCGGACGGCCGCCGCAGCGGACTGCGCAACATGGCGGAGCGCGCCGGGCAACTGGGCGGCCGACTGGAACAGGGGGCGCCCGAGGGTGGTGGCACCACGCTGATGTGGCGGGTGCCGGCGCGCAAGCAGTAGGGCTTGAGGCACCGGCGCCGGCGCGGAACGGGCCTGTGAGCGTGCGTGGAGGCCTTCGGACCCCCGGGGACGGGGCCATTGGGCCCGTGCCCTCACGGGGCCACGCCGGCGGGGTCGGGCGTGGGGTCCGGGTCAGGCCGGGTACGCGTGGGTCTGTGTCGCCTTGACGGTCGCCCAGACCTCGGCACCTGGGTGGAGATCGAGCTCGGCCGCGGCGACGGTGGTGAGGTCGGCGGCGAGGGGAAGCTCGCCGGTGAGGTTGGCGCGGATCTGGTCGCCGTGGGTCTCCAGACCGGCCACCTCGCAACGCCACAGGTTGCGGGCGCTGGACCCGGTGGGGCGGTGGCGGTGGAGAGTCACGGCGCCGGGCGGGAAGGCGACGAAGACCGGGCCGGTGAGCTGCTCGGTGGTGGTGATCGCCGGACCGGTGTCCAACTCGACGGTGTGCCCCTGTGCCCGGCCCGGATAGAGGTTGAGGCCGACGAGCCGGGCGATGTAGTCGGTACGCGGACGGCGGGCGATGTCCTGCGGCGTCCCCTCCTGGACGACCCGGCCGTGCTCGACGACCACCAGCCGGTCCGCGAGCACCATCGCGTCCAGCGGATCGTGGGTGACCAGGACCGCCACGGCCTCGAAGTCGGCGAGGTGGCGCCGGAGCTGGGCGCGGATGTCGAGGCGGGTACGGGCGTCGAGGGCGGCCAGCGGCTCGTCGAGGAGCAGCAGCCGGGGGCGGGTGGCCAGGGCACGGGCGAGGGCGACGCGCTGGGCCTGGCCGCCGGAGAGCCTGCGCGGCCTGGCGCCGGCCTGTTCGGTGAGACCCATCCGCTCCAGCCACCCTGCCGCCGTCGACCGGGCTTCCGCCCTGGTCGCGCCCTGGCAGCGCGGGCCGAAGGCGACGTTGTCGAGAGCGGTGAGGTGCGGAAAGAGCAGGTAGTCCTGGAAGACGACGCCCACCGGGCGGGATTCCGGCGGCGTACGCTCCAACGCCGCCCCGTCCAGCCGCAGATGACCGCCGTCGAGCGGGACGAGCCCGGCCAGCGCACGCAGCGCGGTGGTCTTGCCGGCGCCGTTGGGGCCCAGCAGCGCCACGACATCGCCGGGCGCCGCCGTCAGCGCGACGTCGAGCCGGAAGGAGCCCCGGTCGACGACGACACGGGCGTCGAGTCCCTCACCGGGTGCGCTGCCGGAACCGGAGGAGGGGGCGGACCTCGATTCGTCCATGGAGGTCATGACGGGGTCATCCAACGGTCGCGCAGCCCGGCCAGGACCGCGATCGAGACGGCGAGCAGTACCAGGCTCAGGGCGATGGCTGCGGCAGGGTCGCTCTGCAGCGCCAGATAGACCGCCAGGGGCATCGTCTGCGTACGGCCGGGAAAGTTGCCCGCGAAGGTGATCGTCGCCCCGAACTCGCCCAGCGCCCGCGCCCAGGCGAGTACCGCGCCGGCCGCGACGCCGGGAGCGATGAGCGGCAGTGTGACCCGGCGGAACGCGGTGAAGCGGGAGGCGCCCAGCGTCATGGCGGCCTCCTCGTAGCGGGGGTCGGCGGCCCGCAGTGTGCCCTCCACACTGATGACCAGGAACGGCATCGCCACGAACGCCTCCGCGACCACGACGCCCGCCGTGGTGAACGGCAGCGTGATCCCGAACCACGAGTCCAGCCACTGCCCTACGACCCCGTTGCGCCCGAGAGCGAGGAGCAGTGCCACCCCGCCGACGACCGGCGGCAGCACCAGCGGCAGCGTCACCAGGGCCCGTACGAAGCCACGTCCCGGGAACTCGGTGCGGGCCAGCAGCCAGGCCAGCGGGACACCCAGCACCACGCTCACCGCCGTCGCCGCCGTGGCGCAGAGCAGGGACAGCCGCAGGGCCTGCCAGACCTCGGGGCTGGTCAGCTGCTCGGGCAGGCTGCGCCACGGGGTCCTCACCAGCAACGCGATCAGCGGCAGCAGCAGGAACGCCAGACCCACGAGCGCGGGCACGAGGAGCGGAACCGGAACCGCCGCCCGGCGGCGCCGGACGTGCCCGCGGCGCGGCCCACCGGCCAGGGCGCCGGTCGCGGAACCGGACTTCGCGGGCTCGGTCACGGCTTGAGGAATCCGGCCGCGGTCAGGACCCGCTGGCCGTCGGCAGACCTGACCAGCTCGATGAACGCCTTCGCCGCTTCCTCGTTCGGCGCGTCCTTGAGCAGGACGATCGGACAGTCGTTGACGGCCTCGGCCGACTCGGGGAACTCCACGCCCTCCACCCTGTCACCCGCCGCCTTCACATCGGTCCGGTAGACGACGGCGGCGTCGGCCTCTTTCAGCTCGACCTTCGTCAGGGCGCTCTTCACGTCCTGCTCGTAGGACACCGGGGTGAGCTTCAGACCGCCGGCGTCGAGGGCCTTCTGCGCGGCGGCACCGCACGGCACCTCCCTGTCACAGAGAACGACCTTCAGCCCTGACCCGGTCAGGTCCCTGAGAGAGGTCACCCTGCCGGGGTTGCCCGGCAGGGTGGCGATCTGCAGCTGGTTGCGGACGAAGGTGGCCGGAGTGCCGGCGGCGTCCTTCGCGTCGGTGACGATCGCCATCGTCCCGGGGCTGGCGGAGGCGAACACATCGGCAGGGGCGCCGCCGGTGATGCTCGCGGCCAGTGAGTCGCTGCCGCCGAAGCTGAAGGTGACCTTCGTACCCGGGTACTTCTCCTCGAAGTCCCTGCCCAGAGTCGTGAAGCTCTCCTTGAGGGAGGCGGCGGCGAACACGGTCACCGTGCCGGACGGCTTCGCCGGGGCGGACGCGGAGGAGTCCGAGGACGCGGACCGGCCGGAGGAGCAGGCGCCGAGGGCCAGCAGCGCGGCGCCGCTCGCACCGGTCACCTGCAGGGTCCGGCGGGTCCGGCGTGCGGAACGGGTCATCACGGGTCTGCTCCCTACTGTCTCTTGCGGACTGCGCCGATGATACTTCCGCAAATACGAGGAGTGGATGCCTCGTCTCACTGCATGCACTGGCCTCAGAAGCCGAGAGGCCAGCATATGCGTTCGCGTGGAGTGGGTCTCCGATCACCGGTGGCGCGGCCGTTCATGAACGGAGCTCCGTGTAGATGCGGTCGAGCATGAACGCTTGCTGGTGGCGCGCGGCGCGCTTCGTCGACGCGCTCCAGTGGCACGTACCGCGTAGCCGCTCCCCGGCCATGTCAACGGGCGGTCAGGACGTCCCGGCAAGACCACCACCGGCGGTTCGGTGCGCGAGTGCCGTGGGGGTGTCCTGGGCCTGCCTTGGCCGGCCCCTCATCTCACGTACCGATGGCCTTCACGCCGGCGCCACCGGACCCTTCCGTGCTGTTCGGTACCTCTGGGAAACTCCAGGCGCGCATCCCGTCACGCTCCCCTCATTGCCGTCGGACCCAAGGTGAGCGCGCGGCTTCGGGGACGACCTTGAGCTGACGCTCACCAACAAGGGCTCCGGCGCGGTGGAGTTGAAGCTGCGCAGCGGTTACGGGGGACACCCGCGCACGATCAAGGTGCGGGGGCCGGAGCCACGCTGCGCCACCGGGTGGGCCTGGCGGCCGGCAAGCGCTCGTACGACCTGACCGTCACCTCCGCCGCCGACCCGTCGTTCCTCCGCTGGTCCGCTGGTCCGCTGGTCCGCTGGTCCGCTGGTCCGCTGGTCCGCTGGTCCGCCGGGCACGTGGAGAACGGCCGGGTGGGAGTGAGCGATCCGGTGATCGCGACCTGCTGATGCGACCTGCCGAGGGGCCGGAGCGGGGCCGGGAGCGCCGTGACCGGGACATGGTTGTCATCCAGCCACGTCACGGTAGTGTGCCCCGGTGACCACGCAATCGAACATACCTGCAGGTTGGTACCCGGATCCCCACGGAGCCTCCCAGACGCTCCGCTACTGGGACGGTTCCCAGTGGACCGAGCACACCAACACCGACCAGCAGCAGGCGCAGCAGCCCCAGGCCCAGCAGCAGCCGCAGGCGGCGCCGGTTCAGCAGCCCCAGCAGGGATTCGGCCAGCCCCAGAAGGGGTTCGGGCCGCCACAGGCGGCCGCCGCCGCTGCCGACCCGCGGGTCCAGCAGCAGGTGCAGCAGCAGGCCGGGGTCGCGGCAGGCGGGGCCGGTGGCGGCACGCTGTTCAGTGAGCCGGTGCTGGTGGTGAACCAGAAGGCCAAGCTGATCGAGCTGACCAATGAGTACAAGGTCATGGACCAGCAGGGCCGGGAGCTCGGCTCGGTCGTTCAGGTCGGACAGAGCGCGCTGAAGAAGGTCCTTCGGTTCGTCGCCAGCATCGATCAGTTCATGACGCACAAGCTGGAGATCCGGGACGCCCACGGGCAGCCGGTGCTGCTGCTGACGCGCCCCCGCAAGTTCATGAAGTCGCGGGTGATCGTGCAGCGTCCGGACGGTTCGCCGGTCGGTGAGATCGTCCAGCAGAACATGATCGGGAAGATCAACTTCGCGATCAACGCGGGCGGTCAGCAGGTCGGCGCGATCAAGGCGGAGAACTGGCGGGCCTGGAACTTCGCGATCGTCGACCACGCGGAGAACGAGGTCGCCCGCATCACCAAGACCTGGGAAGGTCTCGCGAAGACGATGTTCACGACCGCGGACAACTACGTCCTGCAGATCCACTACCAACTGCCCGAGCCCCTGCTGAGTCTCGTGGTGGCGACGGCACTGACCGTCGACACGGCGCTGAAGCAGGACTCACGGGGTCTGGGCTGACGGGTCGGTCCACAGCTGACGGGTCGGTTTGCAGGGGTCGACCGGAGTCTGGGTTCACCGGTGTGTTGAGCGGGGTCGGTCGGTTCGCAGGGGTCGAACGGGAGCGGTCGGTTTGCAGTGGTCGACCGGAGTCTGGGTTCACCGGTGTGTTGACCGGGGCCGGTCGGTTCGCAGGGGTCGACCGAAGCCTCGGTTTTACCAGCGTGTTCACCGAGGTCGGCCGGTTCACGGTGCCGGTCGGTTCACAGCGACGTGAGATGCCCAGGTTCCGACGGCTGCCGGGGTGTCAACGACGGTTCGACGGGTGCCCGGTGGGCCTCCAGCGCGAGAACCGACGCCACCGGATGCTCGTCGTCGTCCAGGACCGAGGCCGAAGCCGAAGCCGGAATCACGACGCGCTCCACGGAGACCGGAACCGGGTCCGGTGTAGCCCGCGACAGCGTCACCACACCCCACCCGGCGAGCCCCGCGCCCGCCAGCGCCAGAAGCAGACCCGTGGCCCCGCCCTGGAGCCGCTCACCGAGCATCGTCAGACCGATCACCGCGGCGGCGACCGGGTTGGCCAGGGTCACCAGGGCCAGCGGACCTCCGAGACCACCCCGGTAGGCGGTCTGGGACAGGATCAGACCGCCCGCCGCGAACGCCGCGACCAGCAGCGCGACTCCGACCACCTGCCAGCCGATCAGCGGACCGGAGCCGGCCGTCGCCGCGACCGTGACGGTCTGGGTGAGCGCCGAGGCCACCCCGGAAGCCGTGCCGGACGCGCTCGCGTGCCGCAGTCCGGGCCGGGCGCCGGGGCGGGCCAGTACCCCGATCAGGACCATCGTCGTACCCGCGACGGCGAGCGCCTCCGGGAGGCTCAGGACGTCGTCGGGCGCCGGACCGGACGCCGTGACCAGGATCGCCGCCAGACCGAGCAGCGTCAGCGCCGTGCCGCGCCACTCCACCGCGCGGACGCGCCGCCCGGCGACCCGCGCCCCCAGCGGCACCGCGGCGACCAGGGTGAGCGCGCCCAACGGCTGCACCACCGTGAGCGGACCGTACTTGAGGGCGACCACGTGCAGCAGCGCGCCCGACGCGTTGAGCAGCACCGAGCCCCACCAGGCGCCGGTCGCCAGCAGCCGTCGTATCCCCGCGTCGGCGTTGCGGGAGGCGAGCCGTTCCTGGGCGACGGCAGCGGCGGCGTAGGCGACGGCGGAGAAGAGGGAGAGGACGACGGCAGCGAGCGTGGCGGCGTTCATCGTCCCGCTCCCACGAGGACGGGCTCGTCGGCCGGGGCGAGCAGGCTGTCCTGGCCCGCCGTCGACTCGGTGCGGTGGGGCAGGTGGACGGCCGCCAGGGCGATGCCCACCAGGGCCGACGCCACGATCGCGTCGAGCCAGTAGTGGTTCGCCGTACCGACGATCACCACCAGCGTCATCAGCGGATGCAGCAGCCACAGCCAGCGCCGGCGGGAGCGGGTCGCGACGATCAGGCCGATCGCCACCATCAGGGCCCAGCCGAAGTGCAGCGACGGCATGGCCGCGAACTGGTTGGACAGGGTGTCGGCCTCGGGCGAGGCGCCGTAGACCGTCGGTCCGTACACCTGGCCGGTGTCGACGAGGCCCGCGGCGCCCAGCAGTCGCGGCGGGGCCAGCGGGAAGGCGAGGTGGATGACCAGGGCTGCCCCGGTGACCACGGCGAGGACCCGGCGGGCCCAGACGTAGTGCGTGGGGCGCCGCAGGTAGAGCCAGACCAGGAAGGCGGCCGTGGCCGGGAAGTGCACGGTCGCGTAGTAGGTGTTCGCGAGATGGACGGCGGTGTCGGCGTGCAGCAGTGCCGACTGCACGGCGCCCTCGCCGGGGAGGTGGAGGGTCCGCTCCCAGTCCCAGATGCGGGTCGCGTTCCGGAAGGCCTCGGCGGTGTGCCCCGTCGCCAGTTGCCTGCCGAGTTTGTAGACCAGGAAAAGCCCTGCGACCAGCAGGAGTTCACGGACGAGCGGCGGCCGTCGTATACCGGCGGGCTCCGCTTTCGCAGGCTCGGTGCTGGCTTTCATCCCCCGGCCCTTTCGCTGGGTGGCGCGTGTGTGCAGGCAGTGCGTGACGGGCGGGAACTCGTCTGTACGGGCGCGCGTCTCATCGATACGGTGATGTACCGAAACGAGAGTGTACCGAAACGAATCCGTTCCGGTACACTGGCGTATCGATGGACTTACGACACACTGGAATCGGGAATAAGCCACAGGGCCGCCCGGCAGGAACGGCGACCACATCTTCGGGAAAGACGGAAGCGAGGAGCGCAGTCATGGCGTCGCAGGCCGCGGAGGGACCGGAACCGGTTGTCGCTTCGCGCCGCTCCAAGATCACGCCCGAGCGTGAGCAGGAGTACTTCGACGCCGTGCTTCTGCGGATCCGTGAGTGCGGCTACGAGGCGCTGACCATGGAGGGCGTCGCCGCCAGCGCACGGTGCAGCAAGTCGACGCTCTATCGGCAGTGGAAGACGAAGCCGCAGTTCGTGGCCGCCGCGCTGCGCGCCAACCGGCGCGCACGCTTCGCCGTCGACACGGGGTCCCTCGCCGGGGACCTGCGCGCGGCGGCGCGGGCGACGGGTGAGGCGTCGGGGCGCGACACCCAGCTGCTGCAGGCCCTCGGCCATGCCGCCATGCAGGACCCGGAGCTCCAGGAGGCGCTGCGCGAGGCGATGGTCGAACCGGAGCTGGCCGCGTTCCGGGAGATGATCCGCCGTGCGGTCGAGCGGGGTGAGGTCCCCGCCGGTCATCCGGCGCTGGAGTACGTACCGGCGCAGATGATGGGCGTCCTGCGGGCCCGCCCGGTACTGGAGGGGCAGTACGCCGACCCGGAGTACCTCGTCAGGTTCGTGGAGGCCGCGGTGCTGCCCGCACTCGGCCTCACCTGAGACGCAGGCCGCCGTCCGTGGCATGACCGGACGGTGACCTGTCCGCGCCGACCCGTGGGGACGGGGGCGGCGCGCACCCCCCGGCCGGGTGGGGCTCCCCTTGAGCGGAGAGGTGCCCCACCCGGCCGATCCATGCGGTCACACGTTCTGCCCGCTGCCGCCGGCCGTCGAGACCTTGATGCCGGCGGTGATCTCGTCGATCACCGACTCCTTCTGGTCGGCGTCGACACCGAAGCGGACGACGACGATCTGCTGCGGGTTCGACGGCGCGGGGAAGGCCAGGGACTCGACGTACCCGTCGGCGCCCTTGCTCGTGATCGCCTTCCAGCGGACCAGATAGCCCTTCTGCCCGGCCACGGTCACCGCCTTGGAGGCCAGCACCTCGTGCGAGGTGATCTGCCCGTAGGTCGTACCGCCGTACGACTCCTCGGCGTTGGCCTCGATGTCCGCCTTGGCGACCGCCTCGGCCGTGCTGCCCGCGGTGCCCAGCGCCAGCGCGGGCGCCGAGTACGCGCCGCCCTTCGTGCAGGTCTTCGTCGTGTCGCCCGGGCACTCGTACGAGCTGTCCGAGGTCACCTGCCCGCCGACACCGATCGACTGGCCGTACCACCCGTCGGGGATGGGGATGCTGATCCCGTTGACCGAGTCGGGCACGGAACCGCTGTCGATCTTCGGGTTCTCCGAGGGCTCGGACTGCTGCGGATCCGGCGTCTGTCCGCCGGTGCCGCCACCCGGACCGCCCTGACCGCCGCCGTCCTGGCCTCCGGGCCCGCCCTGTCCACCGGTTCCGCCCTGGCCGCCCGGCACCTGCGAGCTCACATTGCTGTCGCCGCCGCCGTCGTCCTTGGTCAGCGCGTACACGCCGCCGCCTATGCCGGCGAGAACGGCTATCGCGACCGCGACGGCTATGCCCGTGCGCAGTCCGCGCCGGGTGCCCGTCGGCGGATGCTCGGGATACGCCGGGTACGCCCCGCCGGAGGCCAGCACCGGGGGACCCCAGGCGGCGGCCGAGCCTTCGGGACGGGTCTGTTCCGTCCATGCCTTACCGTCCCACCAGCGTTCGGTGGCGGGGCCGTCACTTGTCTGCCCGGGGTCGGGGTACCAGCCGGGGGGAGTCTCCTGCGTCATGCCCCCACCGTATGAGGCCAGGGTGAAAGGCGGATGAGAGGAGCGGCCTTTGCGCCGGGATCGGCGCAGAAAAGCGGGCCGAGATCCCGAGATAGCGGGATACGGGGGGTCAGGCCTCTTCCATCACCAGCCGCACCGGTGCATTCTGAGCCGCGGGCGGCAGCCGCGGCCTCTCCAGGCCAGGGGTGGCCGGGCCGAGGACGCCGGATGCCGGAACCGGCGCTTTCCGGCCGGGTGCCCGCGACCTCGAGGAGAGGCCGGGCGCCTTCCGGGGATACCCGAGGCGGGACATGTCCTTGCCGGGGGTGCGTGGCGCCGACAGCGCGCGGTACGCCTCGTCGAGCAGCACCACAGCGCGCCCAGCCCCGGCGGCAGCGTCAGCAGAAACGGCAACCGCCGCTCCCGGTCGCCGACTTGAGCCTCGGTGAGCAGCGTGGCGAACAGTGCCGCCGCGCCTGCCCCGGCCAACAGCCCCGGCGCCACCGTGAACGACTGCCACGACCCGTACAGCCCACGGCGCCCCGGAGGCGCGAACCCGGTCATCACGGAGGTCGCGCCCCCGAACTCCCCGCCCGTGGACAGCCCGTGGACCACCCGGAGGAGGATCAGCATCCAGGGCGCGGACCGTGTCGTACGTCGCCGGCGTGCCGGTCAGGGTCGTGGCGCCTGTCATCGGCGCGGTCACCAGGACCGGCAGCGGACGCCGGCCGAACCGGTCGCCGAGCCGACCGGACACGGCCGCGCCCACCGGCCGGAAGAAGACGCCCGTGCGAGGGACACGCGGATCTTCACCGGCGTCTCGGCCTCGCCGCCGCCCTCCGGGGTGATGAAGCGGGCCGCGATCAGGGGCTGTTGACTGTCGGCAACTCTCACGACGGCTGGTGGCGCGCCCGCGGCGTCGCCCTGCCGCACTTGCTGTCACTCGTCCCGGCAACACCTGGGCGGACCCGCCTCCACTTCGGCGGCCGGAGGGCTAGTCTCAGGTTCTGTACGTCGTTCAGGCGACTTGGGGAGGTAGCGGGATGACGGAGGAACGGCCCGGGACGGCCGGTTCTGCCGCCCTGTGGGAGCGCGACACACAACTCGCCGCCGCCGAGCAGGCGATCGACGCTCTGTGCGCCGACAGCGCCTCCTCGGGCAGTCTGCTGCTCTTCACCGGCGAGGCGGGCCTCGGCAAGACAGCGCTGATGGCCGAAACCCGGCGCATCGCCGAGCGGCGCAACTGCATGGTGTGGTCGGCGCGCGGAGGCGAGACGCTCAAGTCCGTCCCCTTCAACGTCGTACGGCAGCTGCTGCAGACCGCGCTGGTGTCGCTGATGCCGGAGGAGGCCCGCGAATACCTCGGCGACTGGTACGACATCGCCGGCCCCGCCCTCGGCATAACGGAACCCGGCGACCGTACGGCCGACCCGCAGGGCGTGTGCGACGGCCTGGTCGCGGCCGTACGGCGGCTCGCCAAGCGTGACTGGCCGCTCGTCCTGCTCATCGACGACGCCCACTGGGTCGACCAGGAGACCCTGCGCTGGCTGGCCGCGTTCGCCGAGCGGCTCGACGACCTGTCCGTGCTCGTCGTGGTCGCCCACAGGCCCGGCGAGGCCGCCGGTATCCGCGCCGACCACCTGGAGGCGATCGCCCGGACGGCGGGACCCGTCGCCACCCTCGACGCGCTGACTCCGACAGCCGCCGCCGGCCTCACCCGCACCACCCTCGGTCCGCACGCCGACGCCCCGTTCTGCCGCGAGGTGTGGGCGGTCACCGGCGGGAACCCCTACGAGACCGTCGAACTCCTCGCCAAGGTCCAGGACGCCGGACTGGCCCCGGTCGAGGCGTCCTGCGGCAAGCTGCGCGAACTCAACAACTCGGCGCGCGGCGGCGGCCTCGTCGCCCGCCTGGAGGACCTGGGCGTCGAAGCCACCCGCTTCGCCTGGGCGGCGGCCATTCTCGGCACAGGCATCAATGTGGACCTCGTGGCCCGGCTGGCCACCCTCAGCCACCACGAGGCCCACCGCTGCGCCAGCCTCCTGTGCACTGCCCGCATCCTCACCGAGCCTCATTTGACGCCCGGTCAGATCACCGACAGCGCACTGGAGTTCGTCCACCCGCTGATCGCCACCGCCGTCTACGACTCCATCCCGGACGGCATGCGCACCGCTATGCACGGCATCGCCGCCCAGGTCGTCACCGAGTCCGGGCGCGGTGCCGCGGCGGCCTCCCACCATCTCCTCCATGTGTATCCGGACGACGACGAGGAACTCGTCGACCAGCTGCGCGAGGCCGCCCGCGAACACCAGGCGGTCGGCGCCCCGGACGCGGCCCGCCGCTGTCTTGAACGCGCCCTGCTGGAACCGCCCCGGCCCGAGAGCCATGCGCACGTGCTCTACGAACTGGGCTGCGCCACCCTGCTCACCGCGCCCGCCACCACGATCGAACATCTCCAGACCGCGCTCGCGATGCCCGGCCTCGAAGGCGGCAAACGGGTCGACGCGGTCGTCCGGCTGTCCCAGGCACTGCTGCACAACAACCAGTTGGAGGAAGCGGTCCGCACGGTCGAGACGGAGGCCGCCCGGCACGGACCGGGGCCGGCCCGGATGCGGCTGCAGGCCGTGCACTTCATGTGGGAGGGCCTCTACGGGGGCGACGTGACCGCGCCGGGCCGCTCCGGGCGTCTCGCCGACCTCGCCCGCCCCTGCACCGGCCGGGACAACTCCGAGCGCGCGCTGCTCATACTGCGCGGCTTCGACGCCATGACCCACGGCGAGAACGCCGAGGAGGTCGTGGAGGTGTGCGACCGCGCCCTCGTCAACGGCCGTCTCGCGCCCGGACTCGGCTGGACCGACCCCGAGTGGGGCATCGAACTGCTGATGATGCTGGCCTGCGCGTACGCCTACACCGACCGTCTCGACCGCGCCGAGGCCCTCTACACGGACGCCCTGCGCGCCTACGAGACCGCGGGCTGGAGCGGCGGCCACCTCTCCCTCGCCCATGCCTACGTCGGTCTCGGGCACCGCAGGCGGGGCCGCCTCAGAGAGGCCGAGACCTCCCTGCGCGAGTCCCTGCGCCTCGCCGAACGCGTCGGGCGCGGCCTGCCCCTGTACTGGTCGGCGACCTGCAACCTCGTCGACACGCTGCTCGCCCGCGGGCACGTCGAGGAGGCCTGGGCGATCGCCGAGCAGTACGGCTTCGCCCCGCCGTACCCGTCCACCATCGTGCTGCCCGAACCCCGCGCCGTACGCGGCAGGCTGCTCATCGCCGTCGGCCGTACCAAGGAGGGCATCAACGAACTGGAGGCCGCGGAGAAGGCGGCGACCGCGCGAGGCTTCCACAACCCGGTGCTCGCCACCTGGGGCGTCGACCTGGCCCGGGCCCTGGCGACGGAGGACCCGCTCCGGGCCGCAGTGCTGGCCGCCGACGCCCGCCGCAACGCCGAACGCTTCGGCACGGACACCGCCATCGGCGAGGCCCTCCGCTGCGCGGCGGCCCTGGAGACCGGCCAGCGGGCGGTACGCCTGGCCGCCCAGGCGGTCGCCTACCTGGAGGCGTCACCCTGCCAGTACGAACACGCGGCGGCCCGCGTCGAGTACGGCATCGCCGCCCGCTCGGTCGCCGAGATCCAACGCGGCCTGACCCTGGCCAAGTCGTGCGGCGCCGACGGCCTGGTCGCCCAGGCACGGGAGGTACTGGAGACGGGACGGGGACTGCGCTGACCTGCGGGGGCGCCGGGTGCAGGTGGTCAGGCCCGGAGCAACTGCTCCGTGACCTACTGCGGGCGCCCCGCAGCTGACCGTCGTACGCCTCCTCGCGCGCCCGCGCACGGCCCTACCTTCGAAGTCGCGGGGCTTCTGGTCGGCCGAGTCGGCGTGCGCGATCCGCGAGGGCGCGTCCGCCCGCAGCGTGGGCCGCAGGGGGCGGGTGAGGAAGGCCGGCGCGAGGCGGCCCTGGTGAGCCGCAACTCGCGCCCTTCGACGCTCAGTTCACGGCCGGAGCCACACGCGTGACGTTGCTGAGGCCCGACCAGCAGGGTTCACCCTTCCGAACCGTCCTCCTCCGCGAGCACGCGCTGCGCCGCCGCGAACGCCGAGTTGGCCGCCGGGACCCCGCAGTACACGGCCGTCTGGAGCAGCACCGCGCCGATCTCCTCGGGGGTGAGGCCGTTGCGGCGGGCCGCGCGGACGTGCATCGCCAGCTCGTCGTAGTGGCCGTGGGCGACCAGCGCGGTGAGCGTGATCATGCTGCGTTCGCGTCGGCTGAGCGTCGGGTCGGTCCAGATCTCGCCCCACGCGTAGCGCGAGATGAAGTCCTGGAAGCGGGCCGTGAAGGGCGTCTGCCGCGCCTGTGCCCGGTCCACGTGGGTGTCGCCCAGCACCTGTCGGCGCACCTCCATGCCCCGCCGGGGTGCTGCCCCGAGGTGCGGGCGCAGCGCGGCCAGTACGGCTTCCGGGCACTGCGCGACCGCCAGGTGCGAGGCGCCCGCCAGTTCGACGAGCGCGGCACCCGGCACGGCGTCCGCGATCTCCCGCAGATGGGCCGGGGGAGTGGCCGGGTCCTGGCGTCCGGCGACGAGCAGCGTGGGCGCGCCGATCCCGGCGAGCCGGTCGCGCAGGTCGAAGGCGCCCAGGGCGTCGCAGCAGGCGGCATAGGCGTCCGGATCGGCGTTCCGGTGATCCGCGACCAGTTCCGGCACGGTGAACCCGGGCGTGAACCAGCGCGCGTCGGCACTCTCCGCGAGCCCGGCCAGCCCCTCGCTCCGCACCAGCGCGGCCCGCTCCTCCCACGGCTTCGTGCCGTTGAAGTGGGCCGACGAGCAGAGAACGGCGAGAGACGACACGCGCTCCGGGTGGTGGACGGCCAGATGCAGACCGACCGCGCCGCCCAACGACACACCCGCGTAGGCGAATCGGTCGATCCCGAGCGAGTCGGCCAGCGCCAGCACCAGCGCGGCCAGATCACCGACGGTGGCCCCCGGCCCGATCAGTCCGGGCGCCGAGCCTCCGTGTCCGGGCAGGTCCCAGCGGACCACCCGGTGCGTCACGGACAGCTCGGGTGCCACCTTGTCCCAGAGGGCGTACGACGTTCCGAGCGAGGGCCCGAGCAGCAGGGGGGGAGCGGTGGCCGAGCCCTCGACGCGGTGGTGCAGCAGCTTGTCGGTCACAGTCGCTCCAGAGCACGGTCGGTCAGGGCTCCGGCGGAGCCGGTGTAACGGGCGGGGTCGGTCAGGTCGTCGACGGGCAGGCCCTTCAACTCCGGTTCCTCGGAAAGGAGTTCAGTGAGCGGGCGTCCCTCGGTGTACGTGCGGGCGGCCACATCGGTGAGCAGGGCCTTCGCGCGGGCCCGGCCCAGCACCGGCGCGAGTTCGGCGGCCAGCCGCTCGGAGACGATCAACCCATGTGTGAGGGCCAGGTGTTGGCGCATGGTGTCCGCGTGGACCCGTAGCCCCCCGGTCAGCTCGACGGCGTCCCGGGCGGCGCCCCCGGCGATCCGGAGCAGTTCCCTGAGCGGCTCCCACTCGGCGTGCCAGGCACCGGCCGGCCGCTCGTCCTCGGCGACGAGCGCGCCGTACAGGGTGGCCGTGAGCTGCGGTGCGCGCCGGGCGGCGGCGGCGATCAGCGTGGACCGTACGGGATTGGCCTTGTGCGGCATCGCCGACGAGCCTCCGCCGCTGCCCTCGGACACCTCGGCGATCTCGGTACGGGCGAGCGTCAGCACATCGGCGGCGATCTTCCCGAGGGCTCCGGCCGTGAAGGCGAGCGCCCCGGCGAGATCCGCGACCGGGGTGCGCAGGGTGTGCCAGGGCAACACCGGTTCGGCGAGGCCCAGTTCATGGGCGTAGGCGGCGACCAGGGCCCGGGTGTCCACGGTTGCGTCGGCCGCCCCGAACACGGTGAACGCGGCCAAGGTGCCTGCGGCGCCGCCGAGTTGGAC
Organism: Streptomyces sp. ADMS; assembly: GCF_033441795.1. NCBI lineage: Bacteria > Bacillati > Actinomycetota > Actinomycetes > Kitasatosporales > Streptomycetaceae > Streptomyces > Streptomyces sp. ADMS. The sequence continues at coordinate 19,032 of NZ_JAVFVX010000034.1, forward strand.
GGGCAGGGTGCGGCGTACTGCCGTCAGGCGGTCCCGTGCGTCGAGCACCAGGGAACGCCAGCCCGCAGCCTTCAGCCCGAAGGTCGTCGGTACGGCGTGCTGGGTGAGAGTGCGGCCCGGCATCACGGTGTCGCGGTGGTCGGCGGCGAGCCGGGCGAGTGACCGTGCGGTGCGGTCGAGGTCCGTCAGGACCAGGTCCAGGGTGCGGACGGCGACCAGCATCGTCGCGGTGTCCAGGATGTCCTGGCTGGTCGCACCCCGGTGGACGTACGGCCCGTACTCCGCGCCGACCGCCGCCGTCAGGTCCGCGACCAGCGGGATCACCGGGTTGCCGCCGGTCCGGGCGCGCAGCGCGATCGACCGCGTGTCGAAGGCGTCCGGGGACCCGGTGGCCGTGTCGACCGCCGTGGCGGCCTCCGCGGGCGCCAGCCCCAGTCCGGCCTGCGCCCGGGTCAGCGCGGCCTCCGCGTCGAGCAGCGCCCGCAGATACGCGGTGTCGCTCGTCGCGGAGGCCGCCGGGGAGCCGGCCCACCCGGGGGAGAGCAGGCCGGTGTCGGCGTCGGACTCGGCATCTGCAGGTGGTGTCACTCGAACTCCAGGAAGACCGTTTCGCCCTCACCCTGAAGGCGGATGTCGAAACGGTACGTGCGCCGCTCGCCCTCGGCGGCGACCAGCGTGGCGCGCCGCTCGGCCGGCAGGGAGTCGAGCAGCGGATCGGCGCCGTCCGCCAGATACGCACGCGTGTACAGGTGCGTCAGCAGGCCGCGCGCGAACACGCACACGCTGATGTACGGCAGGCCGGTGTTGCCCGGCGGCAGTGTGTACAGCGCGTAGTGCCCGTCGGCGTCGGTGGCGACCCGTCCGAAGCCCGTGAAGTCGGTGCCGTTGCGGCCCAGGAAGCCGCCCGTCACCGGGTCGCGGCGCAGCGAGCCGGGGGCCCCGGCGAGGGATCCGTCGGGCGCCGCCTGCCAGAACTCCAGCAGGGCGTCCGGAATCGGGTTGCCCTCGCCGTCCAGGACGTACCCGTGGAGGGTGATCGTGTCCGGGTGGCCCTTGGGCGCGACCTGCTCGCCCTCGGGGAAGGGGAGGGCGTAGCCGTAGAAGGGGCCGACGGTGTGGGAGGGCGTGGGGGGGAGCAGGTTCTGGGGGGAGACGCTCATCAGTCGCGGCCTTCTTCGATCCAGGTGGCGGAGGGACCGTCGAGGACGATGTCCCACTCGTAGCCGAGCGAGAACTCGGGCTGGGACAGGTCGTGGTTGTACTCGGCGACCAGACGGTTGCGAGCGGCCTCGTCGGTCACCGAGCGCAGGATCGGGTCGTAGCGGAACAGGGGGTCGTTCGGGAAGTACATCTGCGTCACGAGCCGCTGCGTGAACGCCGTGCCGAAGACCGAGAAGTGGATGTGCGCGGGCCGCCAGGCGTTGGTGTGGTTGCGCCACGGATAGGCGCCCGGCTTGATCGTGGTGAACCGGTACCTTCCCTGATCATCCGTCAGGACCCGTCCCACACCGGTGAAGTTGGGGTCGAGCGGTGCCGGGTGCTGGTCCCGGAGGTGTGCGTACCGGCCGGAGGCGTTGGCCTGCCACAGCTCGATCAGCTGACCGCGCACGGGCCGCCCGGTCCGGTCGAGGAGCCGTCCGGAGACCGTGATGCGCTCGCCGAGCGGCTCGCCCTGGTGCTGGACGGTGAGGTCGCTGTCGATGTCGGTGATGTCGGTGACGCCGAACACCGGCCCCGCCAGCTCGACCGTCTCCGGGTCCCCGCCGTTCACCGCGACCAGCGGCTGTTTCGGGTGACGCAGCACCGAGCTGCGGTAGGGGGCGTAGTCGCGCGGCGGGTGGTTCCGTACGGGGGCGCCTTCGGCGACCGCCTTGTCGTAGGCGTCCTGGAGGTCGTTGACCTCGATGTCGATGTCCGACTGGGTGAGAGCCATGGGGAGTTCCTAGCGTTCGAGGACGAGGGCGAGGCCCTGGCCCACGCCGATGCAGAGGGTGGCGACACCGACTCCCGTGCCCTTGCGGGCGAGTTGATGGGCGACGGTACCGGCGAGCCGGGCGCCGGAGGCGCCGAGCGGGTGCCCGAGGGCGATGGCACCGCCCTGCGGGTTGAGGACCGCCGGGTCGAACTCGGGCCATTCGGCGACGCAGCCGAGGACCTGGGCGGCGAACGCCTCGTTCAGTTCGAGGGTTGACAGGTCGTCAAACCCCTTTCCCGCCTTGGCGAGTGCGCGGTTGACCGCTTCGACGGGGGCGAGGCCGAAGTAGTCCGGGGCGATGGCCGAGACGCCGGTCGCACAGACACGGGCGAGGGGCTCGCGGCCGGTCGCGCGCAGGCCCTCCTCGTCGACGAGGAGCAGAGCGGCGGCGCCGTCGTTGAGAGGGGAGGCATTGCCCGCCGTGACTGTTCCGCCTTCTGTGCGGAAGGACGGTCCGAGCTTGGCCATGGCCGCCAGGGAGGCACCGGCGCGTACCGATTCGTCGGCGGCGAAGGCGACCGGGTCGCCCTTGCGCTGCGGGATCGGAACGGGAGCGAGTTCGGCGTCGAACAGGCCGGCTTGTTGCGCCGCGGCGGCCCTGCGGTGGCTGGTGAGGGCGAACTCGTCCTGCTGCTCGCGGGTGATCTTGTGCTTGTCGGCGATGAGTTCGGCGGACTCGCCGAGCGGGATGGTCCACTGCGGGTCCATCCTCGGGTTGGTCATGCGCCAGCCGAGCGTGGTCGAGTACAGCTCGGTGTGCCCGGCGGGAAAGGGCCGGTCGTTCTTGGGCAGGACGTAGGGGGCGCGGGTCATCGACTCCACGCCACCGGCCACGGCGACCGAGGCGTCCCCGACCGCGATGGCCCGGGCCGCCTGAATGACCGCCTCCAGGCCCGAGGCGCACAGCCGGTTGACCGTCACCCCGGGGACGGAGGTCGGCAGCCCGGCGAGCAGGCCGGCCATCCGGGCGACGTTACGGTTCTCCTCGCCGGCGCCGTTGGCGTTGCCGAAGTAGACGTCCTCGATGCGGGAAGGGTCCAGGCCGGGCGTACGGGCGAGGAGTTCACGGATGGCGTGGGCGGCGAGGTCGTCCGGGCGGACACCGGCCAGGGCACCGTTGTAGCGGCCGAACGGGGTCCGTACGGCGTCGACGATGTAGACGTCCTTGAGGCTCACGGCTGGATCTCCTCGGGGATGCGGACCTTCGCGGCGGTCTTCGCCACGATCTCCTCGGTCGTGACGCCCGGCGCGGTCTCCACGAGCACCAGTCCGTCCTCGGTGACGTCCAGGACGCCCAGGTCGGTGATGACCCGGTTCACACACGCTCTGCCTGTGAGCGGCAGCGCGCACTCCTCCAGGATCTTCGGGGAGCCGTCCTTCGCGGTGTGCGTCATGACCACGATCACCGTACGAGCACCGTGCACCAGGTCCATGGCACCGCCGATCCCGGTGATCAGCTTGCCCGGGATGGCCCAGTTCGCCAGGTCGCCCCCCGCGGACACCTGCATCGCCCCCAGCACGGCTACGTCGATGTGCCCGCCCCGGATCATCCCGAAGGACAGCGCGGAGTCGAAGAAGGAGGCGCCCGGCAGTACCGTGACGGTCTCCTTGCCCGCGTTGATCAGGTCCGGGTCGACCTGGTCGTCGGTCGGGTAGGGGCCGGTGCCCAGGATGCCGTTCTCCGACTCCAGGACCACCTCGACATCGTCGGGGAGGTAGTTGGGGATCAGCGTGGGCAGGCCGATGCCCAGGTTCACGTACTGCCCGTCCCGCAGCTCACGTGCGGCGCGGGCGGCAATCTCTTCCCTGTTCCAGGCCATCAGCTGCTCACCGTCCGCTGCTCGATCCGCTTGTCGGCCGCCTGCTCGGGCGTCAGCGCGATCACCCGCTGCACGAAGATGCCCGGCAGATGCACCGCGTCCGGCTCGATCTCGCCGGGCTCGACCAGCTCCTCGACCTCGGCGACCGTGATGCGGCCGGCCATGGCGGCGAGGGGGTTGAAGTTGCGGCTGGCCTTGTTGAAGACGAGGTTGCCGTGCCGGTCACCCCTCGCGGCCCGGACCAGCGCGAAGTCGGTACGGATACCGTGCTCCAGCACGTAGTCCGTGCCGTCGAACTCCCGCACCTCCTTCGGTGGTGACGCCAGAGCGACGCCGCCGGAGCCGTCGTACCGCCAGGGCAGCCCGCCCTCCGCTACCTGCGTGCCCACCCCGGCGGGCGTGTAGAAGGCGGGGATACCGGCACCGCCGGCGCGCAGCCGCTCGGCGAGCGTGCCCTGCGGGATCAGCTCGACCTCCAGCTCACCGGCCAGGTACTGACGGGCGAACTCCTTGTTCGCGCCGATGTACGAACCGGTGACACGGGCGATCCGGCCCGCCGCCAGCAGCACCGCGAGGCCGGACTCCATCGCCCCGCAGTTGTTCGACACCACCGACAGCCCCGAGACCGCGCGTTCGTACAGCGCCCGGATCAGCACGTTCGGCACTCCGCTGAGCCCGAAACCGCCCACCGCGAGCGACGCGCCGTCCGGCACATCGGCCACCGCCTCCAGGGCTGTGGCGACCACCTTGTCCATCCGTGAAGCCCCATCTCTTCCGAGCGCAAATACTCAGGGCACTGAGCATTTCGGCAAGGTTTCTCTCACGCTGCCACTCGCCGGTCATGTCGTCAATAGGTGGAGGAAAATACCAGGTCGAGGCCTTGTGTGCAGGCGGGAGACACGGTGTGCGATGAGTTGTATCGTCAGTACACCAACGAATTCTGTACGCCCACGCGGAACGACCCCAGGAGCGGACATGGCCGCGGTGGACCTCTCCACCCACCCCGGGCACCTCGCCCGGCGACTGCAGCAGGCGCACTACCTGCTGTGGAACACGATGGTCTCCGAGGAGATCACCTCGCCGCAGTTCGCGGTCCTGAACGCGCTGGTCGCCGAACCGGGCCTGGACCAGCGCACGGTCGGGGAGCGGGTGGGCCTCGACCGGTCCACGGTCGCCGAGGTCGTCAGCAGGCTCGGCCGCCGGGACCTCATCGACAAGGTGCGTGACCCGGAGGACGGCCGCCGTTCCCTGCTGCGTCCCACGGAGGACGGGACGCGCACGCACCGCAAGCTGACCGTGCGGACGGCCCGGATGAACCAGGTCTTCCTGGCCCCGCTCTCCGCCGGCGAGCAGGCCGTCTTCCTCGAACTCATCCAGCGCGTCGCCGACGCGGCGGAAGGGCTGCGCAACCCGGCGGAACCGCTCACCTCCCAGCGCTGACAGCCCTTCCGCGGCAGCCGGGTCCGCCCAGCGGACCTGGAGCGGATACCGTGCGGAGACGAGACCGCCCCCGGCCACGGGGCGGTCCGGAGCCGAGGAGGACCAGGGATGGCAGCCGGAGGATCCGGGGCGAGGGCCGCAGTCGAGTCCGAACCCGCGGGGATGCGTACCGTCCAGCGGGCCATCGACATTCTCGGACTCTTCGACGAGGTCCGCCCCGCGCTGTCCCTCCGCGAGATCGTCACCGCCTCCGGACTGCCGAAGACCACCGTCCTGCGACTGCTCCAGACCCTGCGCCTCAACGGACTGCTCTGGGTCGACGAACACGGCCGCTACACCGCGGGCCCCGCGCTGCTGCGCTGGTCCCGGCTGGCCGAACAGGCCTGGCGGCTGCCGGCCGAGGCCCAGGCGCTGCTGCGCGACCTCGCCGCCGAGCACAAGGAGACGGTGCACCTGTACGTGCGCCGCGACATCCACCGCGTCTGCATCGCTCAGGAGGAGGGGCCGCAGGCACTGCGTCAGGTCGTGCGGGTGGGCGACGAACTCCCGCTGTGGGCGGGCGGCGTGGCCAAGGCCCTGCTCCTCGACGCACCGGCCGCGCTGCTGCTTCGGGTCGCGGAGGCCTCACCGCACGGGGCCGGACATCTGGCGACCCTGTGCACCTGGATCGAGGAGGCCCGCGAGCACGGGTACGCCGTGAGTCACGGCGAGCGCGAGGAGGGGCTGTCGGCGGTGGCCGTGCCGGTTCGGGGGAGGAGCGGGACCGTGGTGGCCGCGCTGTCCTTCGGCGGGCCGAGTACGCGGTTCACGCAGGAGCGGGTGACACGGTTCGCGGCTGCGCTGCGCGGGGCGGCGGGGGAACTGGCGCGGGCGGGGCTGCCGTTCGAGGCGTGAGGTGAGGCGGGCAGGCTCGGCCGGGTCCGCGGTGAAGTGGGCCCGATTCTCGTCACGCTGTCGCGTACACGACCCACACCTGCCCCTTCGCGAGGTTCACCGGAGTGCCGTCCGCCGTGGTGAAGTCCGTCCCGTCCGTGGCCGACCCGCGCTGCCACTCGACCTCGAACACCCGCCCGTCACGCAGGACCTGGGCCCGGCCCGAGCCCACGGTCTGGGTGTACGGCGAGTTGTTGCCGAGGACGTCGTGGAACCGCGACTCGCGCACCTTCACGTACTGCACGACGACCGTCGGAGCGGCGATCCGCTCGCCGTCGGTCGTGATGGTCGGGGTGCCGTCCATCGACACCAGCCAGCCGTGCCGGTCCGCGGACCAGGTGAACGTGAAGCGCGCCGCCGGGAAGCGGACGGTGCGCGACTTCGCCGGGGTCCCGCCCTCGGGAGCGGCGCCGTAACGGAAGCCGGTGGTGAGTGCGTCCGCTCCCGGCGCGGCGCCGATCAGTCGCTCCGGCCGCAGGTACAGGTTGTGCGGCGCCGCCCTGCCCGCGCCCCGGTAGTAGGCGCCGGAGGCCGCCGACTCCGGCGACTCGGCGTTCAGCGGAGCCCGGTCGATCAGCGGCAGCAGCCTGCCCTGTGCGCCGGAGAAGGCGAGCGTCGGCTCGTCGAACTGGCGCAGCAGTTCCAGATCGGACTCGCGTGCGCTGCGCACCGGCCCGACGGCCTCCGGCAGCCGGGTGGCGTACACCGCCATGAGGCGGCTCAGACCGCCCTCTACCTGCTCGGCGTACACGATGTCCGCCGCCTCCAGGCCTGTCTGGGGACGGGCCGCGCGGACGTTGTCGATCTTCACGGCGAGGACCGGGCCGGCGCTCGTCGGGGCCTGCCGTTCGCTGGGGCCGGGTTCCTGGCTCCGGCTGCGGGTCTGCCCGCGCCCGTCGTCGGAGGGCCGGTCGCCCGTCGTGCAGCCGGCCATCAAGGAGGCCGTGACCGCGGCGGCCAGCAGCACCGCCGTAGCCGTACCGCGGCGCCGTGTCCGTGTCGTTCTCGCCATCTGTCGCATGCCCACCGTCGCCGCCCAGTCCGTGCCTATGATTGTGCGCTTATCGGATCATTGGTGGCCATACCCGGTAGTTCCTGTTCGCGCGCGGTGAAGGGACCGAACGGCCCACGGGGACGTGTCCGGAGGGTGACCTCAGCCCCGTGGGCCGAGGATCTCCGCCAGGTCGTACCCCACCAGCTCCTCCAACTGGTCGTATGTGCAGCTGTCGGCCGTACGGTCCGGGCGCCAGCGGCGGAAACGGGCCGTGTGCCGAAACCGCGCCCCGTTCTCCATGTGGTCGTAAGCCACCTCGGCCACCAGTTCGGGGCACAACGGAATCCACGAGAAGTCCTTCTTCGCCGACCAGCGGCTCGGCGCCCCCGGCAGCCGCGCTGCCTCGTGTGCCGCCTCGTCCGCCCAGGCGGCCCACGGATGCTCGCCCACGTCCGTCAGCCGCAGCGGCTCCAGCTCCCCGACGAGTTCGGCCCGCCGTTTCATCGGAAACGCGGCGCTCACCCCGACGTGCTGGAGGACGCCCCGGGCGTCGTACAGGCCGAGCAGCAGCGAACCCACGATCGGTCCGCTCTTGTGCAGCCGGTACCCGGCCACGACGACATCGGCCGTCCGCTCGTGCTTGATTTTGAACATCACCCGCTCGTCCGGCCGGTAGCGCAGGGTGAGCGGTTTGGCGACGACACCGTCGAGGCCCGCCCCCTCGTACTGCTCGAACCACTGCCGGGCCACCTTGATGTCGGTGGTCGCCGGCGCCACATGAACAGGGGCGGTTGCACCGGACAACGCCCTGGTGAGCAGCGCGCGACGGTCGGTCAGCGAGACGTCGAGGAGCGACTCGTCGGCCAGCGCCAGCAGGTCGAACGCGACGAACGAGGCAGGGTTTCGCTCGGCCAGCGTCCGCACCCGGGACTCGGCCGGGTGGATGCGCTCGGTCAGCGCGTCGAAGTCGAGACGCCCACCGAGCGCGATCACGATCTCCCCGTCCACCACGCACCGCTCGGGCAACCGCTCCCGCAAGGCAGCCACCAGCTCCGGAAAGTATCTGGTCAGAGACTTGCCGGTGCGGCTGCCGAGTTCGACTTCGGCGCCGTCACGGAACACGATGGCCCGGAAGCCGTCCCATTTCGCCTCGTACTGCATGTCCGGGGGGATCTTCGCCACGGACTTGGCGAGCATCGGCTTCACGGGGGGCATGACCGGGAGATCCATGGTTCGATTCTGCGCGCGCCCAGCTCGAATCGCCCGGTATGCGGGTTTTGTTCGGTGCGCCTACCGTGGCTCGCATGGGCGAAGCAGTGGAGCTGGAGGCGTTCGGCCGGACAGTACGGCTGTCCAGCCCCGGCAAGGTCTTCTTTCCGGAGCCTGGCTACACCAAGCTCGACCTCGCCCAGTACTACCTCTCCGTAGGCCCCGGCATCCTGCGCGCGCTGCGTGACCGGCCCACCACCCTGGAGCGGTATCCGGACGGGGTGACCGGCGAGAACTTCTTCCAGAAGCGGGCACCCAAGAACATGCCCGACTGGATTCCGACCGCCCACATCACCTTCCCCAGCGGTCGCAGCGCCGACGAGATGTGCCCGACCGAGGTCGCCGCCGTGCTGTGGGCCGCCCAGTTCGGCACCCTCACCTTCCACCCCTGGCCGGTGCGCCGCGCCGATGTCGACCGACCCGACGAACTGCGCCTCGACCTCGATCCGCAGCCCGGCACGGATTACGGCGACGCGGTCCGGGCCGCGCACGAACTGCGCGCCGTCCTCGATGAGTTCGGTGGTCTGCGGGGCTGGCCCAAGACCTCCGGCGGGCGGGGTCTGCATGTCTTCGTCCCCATCGAACCGCAGTGGACGTTCACACAGGTGCGGCGCGCGGCGATCGCCGTCGGGCGGGAGCTGGAGCGGCGGATGCCGGAGCAGGTGACGACCAAGTGGTGGAAGGAGGAACGCGGGGAGCGGATCTTCGTCGACTACAACCAGACCGCCCGCGACCGCACCATCGCCTCCGCCTACTCCGTACGGCCTCACCCGCATGCCCCGGTCTCGGCGCCCCTGAGGTGGGAGGAGGTCGGCGACGCGCAGCCCCGCGACTTCGACATCGCGACCATGCCCGGCCGCTACGCCCAACTCGGCGACGTCCACGCGGACATGGACGACCACGCCTTCTCCCTCGACGCCCTGCTCGAACTCGCCCGCCGTGACGAACACGAGCACGGACTCGGTGACCTGCCGTATCCCCCGGAGTACCCGAAGATGCCGGGCGAGCCCAAGCGCGTACAGCCAAGTCGGGCCCGGAAGGACTGACTTCGCCAACTTGGCAGCTGTGGAAGGGATCAGACGTTACGTCAGGGGCGTACGCCGTGAACGGCGAGCCTCCGGGGTGCAACGGGCGCTGTCTCCGGGCGCCTTCCTCGGCGGCGGCGGGACCTGCGACCGTACGGGCTCTGCCCGGCACGCGTACGAGTTCGACCCTGGGGGAAGCGCACCATGAATCCGGCCTTGACGGTCACCAGCCCGCCGGCCGCCCCCGGCGCTCTCCCGGTGGCCGGGCATCTGTGGCAGATCCTGCGCGACCCGCTGCTCTTCTTCGAACGCCAGCACGCGGGTGCCGCGGCCCGTACCGGAGTCGTCGTCGTGCGCGTCGGGCCGAGGCCCGTCCACCTCGTGACCCGCCCGGATCTCGTACGGCAACTACTGGCCGAACCGGGGATGTTCGACCAGGGCGGCATCTACGTCGAGGGCGTACGGACCCTGGCCGGCAACAGCGTCGCCAGCTGTCCCGCCGCCGACCATGCGGTGCAACGGCCGATACTGCAACCCGCCTTCCAGCCGCGGCGGATCGTCGACTACTCCGGGGTGACGGAGGCGTGCGCGGACGCGCTGGGGCGGTCGTGGCACGACGGGCAGCGGCTGGAGATGGTGCAGACCATGCACCGGCTGGCCACCGAGGTCGTCACCCGCACCCTGTTCTCCGGGCCGGGCACCGTGCAGGCCGGGCAGGACATCCAGCGGCTGTTCCCGCATCTGCTCGCCGGGCTGTACCGCAGGATGCTGATCCCGGTCGCCTGGGTGCACCGGATGCCGCTGCCCGCCAACATCGACTTCCGCTCGGCCCTGAACGGCATCAACCGCCTTGTCGACCGGGAGATCCGGACGTACCGTGGCGGCGGGCGCGACCGGGGCGATCTCCTCTCCGCGATGATGCAGGCCACGGACCCGCGTACCGGCGCCGCCCTCACCGACGCCGAACTGACGGAGCAGGTCGTCGGCATGCTGATGGCCGCCACCGAGACCACCGGGAGTGCGGCGGCCTGGCTCCTGCACAGTCTCGCCATCCACCCCAAGGTGGAGGAGGCCGTGCTCGGCGAGCTGCGCATCGCGGCCGGTGACCGGCCGCTGCGCGCCGAGGACCTCGCCAACCTTCCGCTGTTCAAGCGGGTGTTCGCCGAAGTGCTGCGCCTGTATCCGCCGTTCTGGCTGCTCAGCCGCGTCACCACCGGTCCCGTCGAACTGGGCGGACACCGGATTCCCGGCGGTGCGGACATCGCCTTCAGCCTCTACTGCCTGCACCGCGCCCCGCAGGCGTTCCCCTTCCCGCACCGCTTCGACCCCGACCGCTGGCTCCCCGACCGGGTCACCGACGCCCAGCGGGAGGCGCACCTCCCGTTCGGCGCCGGTACCCGCGCGTGCATCGGCGAGGTGTTCGGCCGTACGGCGATCCCGCTCGTCGTCGCGACCCTGCTGCGGCACTGGCGGCTCCGGCACGCCACCGGACGGGAGGTGACCCCGCTGGTCAAGGGGACCATGAGGCCCAGCCCCCTGAGCATGACGGTGACGCGCCGGACCGCTGCCTTCGCCCCCTGACCCCCCTTCGCCGGCGCGGAGGTTGAGGGCGTCGGCCGCCTCACAGTTCCTTGATCCGGATGTCCCGGTACGACACCACGTCGGTCGTGCCGTGCACCTGGAGGCCGATGTACCCCGACGCGAACCGCCGCCCGTCCGTGCCCGGGTCGTCCGAGCGCGGCGGGGTGAAGTCCTGGCCGCCGGCGTTGTCGAACTCGTTGATCAGCACGCCGTTGCGGAACACCGAGTAGTGCTGGTCGACCACCCGGATCTCGTAGTCGTTCCAGGTGCCCTTCTGCGTGACGCCGGCCCCGGCGAGCCCCACCCGGTCGAAGCCGTAGACCGAGCCTGTCTTGTACATGTCGCCGTCGGGCCGGTCGAGCACCTGCACCTCGTGCCCGTACTTGATGGCGACCCACTCCGGCCGTGCCTCCTCCGGGTGACCGTGGACCCCTGGGAAGCGCACGAACACACCCGAGTTGGCGTTTCCGGTGCCGGGCGCGTCGTCACGCCACTGGAGCTTCAGCGAGAAGTCGCCGTACTTGCGCTCCGGGAACCACAGCATGCCCAGCCCCGCGACCGTGGTGCCGCTGGTGATCGACCCGTCGCCGTTCGGCGCGAACGAACCGCCGCCCACCTGATGCCACTTGGCGAAGGACGCGGGCGTACCGTCGAGGATCGTGCGATAGCCCTCGGTCTGGCCCGGCCTGCCGATACCGGACGCGCGGGCCGCCTCCTCGATCGCCGCGTCCTCGCGTTCGTCGACGGCACCGTCCTTGAAGAGCCGGTCGAGGACGGTCCGTACGTGCTTGAGGAACAGGGCGTGGGACGTCCACTCCCGCTCGTCCTCGATCAACTCGCCAATCCGGCAACGGTTGTTGGTGACCCGGTTGGGAACCCCCGAGTCGACCGTGCCGACGATCACCGTCAACCGCTCGTCGTACTCAGGGCAGTCGGGCGCCGGAACCCCGCCGCCCGCCACGATCGTGAGGCTCACCGAGCGGGCCTCGGACGTGTTGCCCGCCCTGTCGCTCGCCCGGTAGGTCACGGTGTGCGCGCCCGCCCGGTCGAGGACCAGCGGCACGGTGTACGCCAGATAGGGCCCGCCGTCGAGCGAGTACTCGACCGCCGCGACACCCGAGCCGCCGTGGTCCGTCGCGCCGACAGTCACCTTGGCACTGTTGACGTAGGCGCCGTTCGCGTTCCGGGTGCCCTCGACGGTCACCCCGGTCACCGGCGGTGTGGTGTCCTCGGCGGGCTGGGCCACGACGGTGAACGCGACGCTCTTCTCGGCGGAGACGTTGCCCGCCTTGTCGGTGGCACGGTAGCGAACGCTGTGACTGCCGACCTGATGCACCATCACCGGGCCCGTGTACGACTGCCAACTCCCGCTGTTGACCGCGTACTCGACCGTGTTGACCCCGGACCCGGTGTCCGAGGCCGAGACGGTGACCGTCGCCATGCCGGGATACGCCCCGTCCGGGTTCTGCTCGCCGCTCACCGTCGCCGACGTCTCCGGCGGCGTGGTGTCGTCCGTCGGCGGTGCCACCACCGCGAACGCGACGCTCTTCTCGGCGGAGACGTTGCCCGCCCTGTCGAACGCCCGGTAGCGCACCGAATGGCTGCCGACCTGGTCGATCACGACCGGCGTGGTGTACGGCTGCCAGGCGCCGTCGGCACCGATCGCGTACTCGACCCGGTCGACGCCGGACCCCTCGTCGCTCACGCCGATCGCCACGCTCGCCGAACCGACGTACTGGCCCTGCGAGTTCTGCGCACCGGTGACGGTCGCCGAGGTCTCCGGGGCTGTCGTGTCACCACCGTCGCCCTCCGTCACCACGAGGATGCCCTGCATCTGGCCGTGGCCCGGAATCGTGCAGTAGTAGCGGTAACGGCCGGGGGTGAGCGTGACCTCGGCGGTGTGCCGGCCGCCCTGGTCGTCGTTCGGGTTGGCGAGGATGTTGAGCGGGACGTCGTTGTTGTACTCCGGGTCGATGACGTCGAACGTCAACGTGTGGGGCATTCCCATGGTGTTGCCGGTCGCCGCACTGTTCTCGAAGACGAGCGTCGTCGCGCCGGCCACGGCGGTCGTGGGCGCGGAGTCGTACCTGGTGATGTCGTCGCCCGCCGTCCAGGTGAGCACCTGAGCGGCGGCGGGCCCGGCGGCGGGCTCGGCAGTGGTGCGCGCCCCTGCTGCCGACGTCAGTCCGAGGACCATGAACAGGGACGCCAACAGGGCCGTCCAGAGAGCCTTGCGTCTGCGCACTACTCCGCTCCCCTCGCGAGGTCGCCGACCGCGGGCGTCGGGTCCCCGCCGGTGTAAGTGATCTGCCACAGTGCCGACTTGGCGTCCGAGGTGAAGAAACCCCGGCCGTAGTCGAGGACATAGAGCGAGCCGTCGGGACCGAACTTCCAGTCCATGAGGTTCCTGATGCCGTCGTTCCCGACCGGCACGATCTTCTTCAGCGACTCGGAGTGGACGGGCAGTCCGCCGTCGCCCTGGGTCTTCGGGTCGGTGAGCACCGCGTTGCGCGGCTGGTCGGCGTCGTAGAAGTCGCCCACGAACCACTTGCCGTCCCAGTAGGCCGGCCACTTGGCCGTACTCGTGCTCGCCGCGTCGTAGCGGTACACCGGACCGTTCATCGCCGCCTGGCCACCGCCCTTCAGCCACGGCAGCAGATATGTGCTCTCCGCCTGCTTGTAGGACGGGATGCCGTTCACGTCGCGCGGGAAGTCGGGGGCGCCGCCCTGGGGCGAGTACCAGATGTTGTTGCCGGTGACCGGCGGCAGGTTGACCAGACCGTCGTTGTTCGGCGACTCGTTCTTCGGGTGGTCGCAGTCGTACCAGCCCAGGGGCTTCGACGGATCGGGCAGATTGCGGTCACGATAGGGCTGCTTGTTGCCCATGCAGTACGGCCAACCCCGGTTGCCCGCCCGGGTGATGGCGGCGAACGTGTCGTACTTCGCCGGTCCCCAGGTCGTCGAGGGCGCGCTCGCGTCCGGTCCGACCCAGCCCGCGTACAGAGTGTCGGTCGCTTTGTCGACGGAGATGCGGGCCGGGTTCCTGACCCCCATCACGTAGATCTCGCCGCGGGTCTTGCCGCCGCCCTCGTCGGTTTCCCGGCCCGTGAACAGGTTCCCCCCGGGAAGCGTGTACGTGCCGTCGGACTCAGGATGGATGCGCAGGATCTTGCCGTTGAGGTTGTTGGTGTTGCCGGCGGTGCGCCGGGCGTCGGCGAACGACACCCCCTTGTAGGCGGGTTGGGGGTTGTTGCCGGAGTAACCCTCGCTGAACTGGCTGGAGTTGTTGTCACCGGTGGCGATGTACAGATTGCCCTTGGAGTCCCAGGCCATCCCGCCGCCCGAGTGACAGCAACTGTGGATCTGTACCGGCCACTTGAGCAGCACCTTCTCGCTGTTCAGGTCGAGCCGACTGGTGGCGGGGTCGAGCGTGAAACGGGATACGTACCGCTCGGCCATCCTGGTGTCGCGGTTGATCCGCGAATGGGGCGTGTAGTGGAGATACACCCAGCCGTTGCGCTCGAAGGACGGATCGAGCTCGATACCGAGCAGTCCCTCCTCGACCTTGATCAGCTCGTCTCCGCCGCCCTTGTTGCCGAAGACGGTCAACTCGCCCGCCAGAGTGACCTTCCTGGTCCTCGGGTCGTAGACGTGGACCTGCCCCCTGCCCTTGCCGATGTCCGGGTGGTTCCAGTCGGTGACCACCGGCTGGGACGAGTCGGCGCCGCCACGGCCGATGTAGAACACCCGCCCGTCGGGCGCGGTCACCAGACCGTGCGGCTCACCGGTCTGGTCGCTCTGTCCCGGCTGGTTGGGCTGGGTCAGCCGCTCCGCCTTGTAGCTCGCGTTGATGGTGGCCCTGCAGTCGGCCTGCGCCAGCCGGGTCGTCCACAGCAGTGCCCCGCGCAGATGGGTGCGGAAGTCCGTCTCGTCGTACGACGACGCAGTGCCGCCCATGCCGGTGTAGAAGGACCGGCCGCCGTCGTAGTCACGGCACCAACTCACCGGGTGGTCCCATCCGTTGGCACTCGCGCCGGGCTTGTACGTCGACTCGCGCACCCGCGCCACGGTGTGCACATCGCCGGACGGGTTCTTCACCCAGTTCAGCCACTGGTCCGGCCGTTTCCACTGCACCGGCAGTTCCCTGGTGGCCGGATGCCGCCGGTCGCCGACCTCAACGATCGCCCGCTGTACGGCCGTTGGGCTGGTGGCCGCCGGCCGGGCACCCACCAGGCCGGTGAACCAGGCGGAGTACGGTTCTGCCCGGGCCGCGTCGTGGATGCCGACGAAACCGCCGCCGGCCTCCATGTAGGTCTCCAGCCCGGCCTCCTGGTCCGGGTCGAGGACGTCACCGCCCCCGGTCAGGAAGACGATCGCGTTGAAGGTTCCCAGCCGGGACCCGTCCGTGAACACGGAGGCGTCATCCGTGGCCTCCACCTCGAAGCGCTGTTCCACCGGGCCGGACAGCCCGATCCGCTCGATCGCCTCGATCCCGGCGTTGACGACCGGCGATTCGTCCCCGGCCGCCGCCGAACCGTGGAAGACCAGTACGCGTACACCGGTGCCGCCGGGAGGCGACGTGACGGACATCGTTGTCACGGATGGATCGGGAGCCGGCCGCGCGCTCGCGGCGGGCCCCGACAGCAGCCCGGCGGTGATGGCCGACGCGGCAATGGTGGCCGCCCAGGCCCGTCCGCGCCCGCTCCCGCTGCTTCCTCCGTCTCTGCTCTTCGCGCTCAACTCCCGTAAACGCATGGACGCTTGATGCGATGTGAACCGCATGTGGTCACCCACCCCTCCTCGGTCACAGCAAACGCCAAGGAAGCTAGACCTCTTTGGGTGGCGCGCCAAGAGGTATGACCGGGATGGCACGAACTTTGTCCTGGGTGTGGATAAACGGGTGCCGTGCCGCTACCGTCTCACCGGTTCCCTTCGTTCCCGTTGCGCATCTTCCGTACCAGGGTGGGGAGTTCTGCATGGACAGACGTGACTTCAACCGGCGGGTGCTGCTCGGTGGCGCGGCCGTCGCGACATCGTTGTCGGTCGCCCCGCAGGCCGGCGGCGCAACTGCCACGACCGCCGCACCCGCGAAGACGGCCCCGGCCGGCGGCGAGGTGCGGCACATCCGGCTGTACGCCGAGCGGCTCGCCGACGGGCAGATGGGCTACGGCTTCGCGAAGGGCACCGCGTCCGTCCCGGGCCCTCTGATCGAACTGAACGAGGGCGACACGGCACACATCACCCTGGAGAACACGACGGACGTGGCCGTGAGTCTGCACGTCCACGGCATGGACTACGAGATCTCCAGCGACGGCACGAAACTGTCGCACAGCGACGTCGAACCGGGCGGCACCCGCACCTACACCTGGCGCACCCATGCCCCGGTCCGGCGCGCGGACGGCACCTGGCGGGCGGGCAGCGCGGGCTACTGGCACTACCACGACCATGTCGTCGGCACCGACCACGGCACCGGCGGCATCCGCAAGGGTCTCTACGGCCCGGTGATCGTCCGGCGCAAGGGGGACATCCTCCCGGACACCACGTACGCGATCGTCTTCAACGACATGTCGATCAACAACCGGCCCGGCCATCTGAGTCCGGACTTCGAGGCCACGGTGGGTGATCGCGTCGAGTTCGTGATGATCACGCACGGCGAGTACTACCACACCTTCCATATGCACGGTCACCGCTGGGCGGACAACCGCACCGGCCTGCTCACCGGCCCCGACGACCCGAGTCAGGTGGTCGACAACAAGATCGTGGGCCCGGCGGACTCCTTCGGGTTCCAGGTGATCGCCGGCGAGGGCGTCGGAGCGGGCGCGTGGATGTACCACTGCCATGTACAGAGTCACTCGGACATGGGGATGGCGGGACTGTTCCTGGTACGGAAGACGGACGGAACGATTCCGGGGTACGAGCCGCACGGTGCGGGCGGGGCGAGGGAGACGCAGTCCTCGTCGCACGGGCACTGACGGGGCCCGAGAGCGCTCTCGTCCGGTACGGGCCGGGACTATCCTGATCGGCAACCGCCGATGAGGAGCCCCGAAGTGACCGAGACCGCGTCGCGTCCCACTCTGGAGGCCGTGGCCGCGAGGGCGGGGGTCTCCAGGGCCACCGCTTCGCGAGTCGTGAACGGTGGGGACGGCGTGCGCGAACCCCTGGTCGAACGGGTCAGGCAGGCCGTCGAGGAACTCGGGTACGTGCCCAACCAGGCGGCCCGTTCCCTGGTGACCAGGCGGCACGACGCCGTCGCCGTCGTCATCGCCGAACCGGAGACCCGGGTCTTCGCCGACCCCTTCTTCGCCCTGCAGCTCCGGGGAATCAGCAAGGAACTGACCGCCCACGACTCCCAACTCGTGCTGCTGCTCACCGAAGGGCGCGACGACCACTCCCGCGTCGGGCGGTATCTCGCCGGCGGGCATGTCGACGGCGCCCTGGTCTTCTCCCTGCATCTCGACGACCCGCTGCCCGGCCTGGTCCAGCGAGCCGGCCTACCCACCGTGTTCGGCGGCCGGCCCGGCTGGAGCGACGGCACCCGCGACGCCGTGTACGTCGACAGCGACAACCGGGGCGGCGCCCAAAGTGCCGTACGGCATCTCGCCGCCCTGGGGCGGACGCGCATCGCACACATCACGGGCCCCCTCGACCAGACCTCGGCGGCGGACCGGCTCGACGGGTTCCGGGACGTCCTGCCCGACGCCGACCCACGACTGATCGCCGAGAGCGACTTCACCCCGGGGGGAGGGGAGCGCGCGATGCGTGAACTCCTGGACCGGTGCCCGGACCTGGACGCCGTTTTCGCCGCCAACGACCTCACCGCCGCGGGCGCCCTGCGTGTCCTGCGCGAACGTGGACGGCGCGTGCCCGAGGACGTGGCCGTGGTCGGCTTCGACGACATGCTGCCGGTCGCCGAACAGACCGATCCGCCGCTCACCACGGTCCGCCAGGACATAGAGGGGATGGGCAGGCTGATGGCCCGCCTGCTGCGGCACCTCGATCCCGTCGGAAAGGGCGGCCCGGCGGGCGCGCCGGCCGGCGTGGTCCTGCCGACGACACTGGTCCGCCGCGCCTCGGCGTAGGCGCTCTGCGGGGCACGGGGTTCGTTTGCCGCGGGTCGGTGGGGGCTTTGTCGCGCCCTCACCGCGGCGCAGCCGCAGATCGGCACAGCCCCGTGCCCCTCTGGGCCGACCTCGCGCTACATCTGCGCCGGCGCGCTCTTGATCACCGCGAAGAGTGCCCCGTACGGGTCGGCGAGTTTGGCGATGCGGCCGACGCCCTCCACGTCCACGGCCGGCATCCGGACCCGGCCGCCGCGTTCCTGGGCCGTGGTGACCGTCGTGTCGGTGTCGGCGACCTCGAAGTACGGCAGCCAGTACGGAGTGGTCTCGGTGCCCGTCGGGTCGTCGTCCACGTCGATGACTCCGCCGAACATGCCGTCGTCCCCGGTGCCCGCCGGGTTCACGCAGGTGTACGAGCCGCCCGGGAACGGCACCGCCGACGTCTCCAGGCCCAGCACCGCGCCGTAGAACGCGGCCGCCTTGGGGACGTCCGTCGTGTAGAGCTCCACCCAGCACAGGGAGTTGAGGTCGCCCGCCACGTCGAGGCCCTTGTTCCGGCCGGGCTGCCAGAGGCCGAAGACAGCGCCGGCGGTGTCGGTGAGGATGGCCATCCGGCCCGCGTCCATCACGTCCATCGCCGGCATGGGGGCGGCGCCCCCTGCCTGCTCGGCGGCCTTTACGGTGGTGTCGACGTCCGGCGTCCGGAAGGACACCGTCCAGGACGGCGGCCCCTGCTCCTCGGTGGTCTGCATGCCGCCTGCGGCGGTTTTCCCGCCCAGCTGGAAGAAGCCGTACCCGCCGGCTTCGGGGCCCGCCGACTGGAAGTCCCAGCCGAAGAGCGCACGGTAGAAGGAGGTGGCACCCTCGATGTCTGGGGTGCCGAGATCGATCCAGTTCGGAGCGCCGGTCACGAAACGGGTGGTGAGCATCGTTGCCCTCCTCTGTGGGGCCTCGCCCTCTGCGAGGGACCCGTTGCCTGCTCTGCCGAGTCTTGCACCGCCCACTGACAATCGCTGCCGGAGTGCCGGCCGGGGCCCGTCACCGGACGCGGTCACCCTGGGTGAGGATGAAGACGTGCCTTGTTCCAGCACGCTCCGCGCGCCGCCGTGCGTTCGCGCGTCCGGCGGGAGCATCATCGGGCGAACCGGCGAACCGGCGAACCGGCGAACCGGCGAACCGGCGAACCGGCGAAC
>NZ_JAVFVX010000034.1:38419-75315 GCF_033441795.1 Streptomyces sp. ADMS
GCGAACCGGCGAACCGGCGAACCGGCGAACCGGCGAACCGGCGAACCGGCGAACCCGCGAGACGCCCCGGGCCGCTCGACGGGCGGGGCCGGTACTCGCCGTTGATCGGACGTTGAGCGAACGTTTTTCACCACCCGGCACGATTTCGTCCATGCACTACGAGACGATCACCCCGATGGACAGCGCCTGGCAGGCGCAGGCCCTGTGCGCGGAGACCGGGGCCGACTTCTTCTTTCCCGAGCCGGGCAGCTCGGTGCGCGAGGCGAAGCGCATCTGCGGGATGTGCGCGATGCGCCCCGCCTGCCTGGAGTACGCACTCAGCAACGACGAACGGTTCGGCGTCTGGGGCGGCCTCTCCGAGAAGGAACGGCTCCACCTCCGGCGCACCTCGCACACGTCCCACTGACCCCTCGGGCGGTAACTCCCGTACGCCGGACGGTTCCAAGGGGGCACAATCCTGCTCATGCCCCGTACCCCGCACCAGTAGGTCGACAGTCCGCTGAACGCTCTCGACCCGCTTCCGTGTCCGCAGCGCATGCGCGAACTCGCTGTCTGTACAAGGGAGTTCACGCCACTGGAGCCGGTGTTGGCGGAGCTCGCGGAACGTGGGTCGTACGGACGGGGCCTCGCGGTCGTCGCGGCGGCGGTCGGGCAGGACACCGCTTGGATCGCCGACCTCGACCCCCTTCGTGCGCGGCCACGCTCTGCAGGTTGCCGACAGCCTCCAAGTCCCCGACTCCGCGTACGAGTCGGGCCTCACCGACGCTCCCGAGACCGTACGCCGGGACTGCTGCGCGCGATCGTCGCGGGCCGGCGCACCGCACTCGCCGACCGGCTGGTGGACGGACTCCGGCAGGACTGGGGAGATACGGAGGCGGTGCGACTGCTGCCCGGGTGAACGAAGGAGACGGTGACGCGGCTGCTCCCCGAACTGTTTCCACGCCTTCGACGGGTGGAGCGCGCACTCGCTCGGCGCCATCCGGCCCTCCTGCTCGACCCAGGAGGACGACCCCGACGCGCTGCTGGCCGAGGTCCGCCGTCTGACCGCTCATGGAGGCCACGCCGAGGGACTGCTCGCGGTCGCCGTCACCGGGGCGCTGGGCAGCCGCACGGACTGGGCCGCGCCCTGGGCGCGAGCGGCTGAGAGCACTGCGCCGCCACCCCGAGGCCGACGTGCGGGACGCGGCGCTGGACGAGGTGACGGCGTACGAGTGAGCGGTGTTGCGGGCCCGGTCAGCCGGCGGCGCGGGCCGCCATGCGCACCTTGCGGGCCGCGAGCTTCTCGTCGAACTTGAGGGCCTCCGCGTCCAGGCCGCCCATGTACATGCCCAGCTCCTCCTGGGCCTGGAGACCCTCGGGGCCGAGGTCGCCCATGTCCATGACCTTCAGGTGGCGCAGGACGGGCTGCAGCACGTCGTCGTGGTGGATGCGCATGTTGTAGACCTCGCCGATCGCCATCTGGGCGGCGGCCCGCTCGAAGCCCGGCATGCCGTGACCGGGCATGCGGAAGTTGACGATCACGTCCCGGACCGCCTGCATGGTCAGGTCGGGCGCGAGTTCGAAGGCGGCCTTCAGCAGGTTCCGGTAGAAGACCATGTGCAGGTTCTCGTCGGTCGCGATGCGGGCCAGCATGCGGTCGCAGACCGGGTCGCCGGACTGGTGGCCGGTGTTGCGGTGCGAGACGCGGGTGGCCAGCTCCTGGAAGGCGACGTACGCCACCGAGTGCAGCATCGAGTGCCGGTTGTCCGACTCGAAGCCCTCGGCCATGTGCTGCATGCGGAACGCTTCGAGCTTGTCCGGGTCGACCGCGCGCGAGGCGAGCAGGTAGTCGCGCATCACGATGCCGTGCCGGCCCTCCTCCGCCGTCCAGCGGTGCACCCAGGTGCCCCAGGCGCCGTCGCGGCCGAACAGGCTGGCGATCTCGTGGTGGTAGCTGGGAAGGTTGTCCTCGGTGAGGAGGTTGACGACCAGGGCGATCCGGCCGAGCTCGGTGACCTTGGACTGCTCCTTGTCCCAGGCCTCGCCGTCCTCGAAGATGCCGGGGAAGTTACGGGCGTCGCTCCACGGCACGTACTCGTGCGGCATCCAGTCCTTGGCGACCTTCAGATGCCGGTTGAGTTCGGTTTCCACCACTTCTTCCAGGGCGTACAGCAGCTGGGCGTCGGTCCAGGCGCCGGACGGGCTGCCGAGGTGCGGAGAAGTGATCGTCATGAATGCTCCAGAATGACGTGCGAGCGGGTACGCGGACTGCCAGTACTCAACCTACGGCATCGTAGGCTACGTTCCCGTAGGTTACGCGACCGTAGGTTAAGAGTGCCGTAAAGATCGCTGATCAGAGGCTTCGCGCCAGAATGAGGTATGGCTCCGGACTCGCAGGTCCGTGGCCGAACGAGTACCCCGATCGCCCGGTCACATGTACAGGTCCCGCAGCCGAACCGAGAGGCATGTCACACAGCCTTCGAGTTTCTCGAACTCGCTGATGTCGACGAGCACCGGCTCATGGCCGAGATCGGCGAGCAGCTCGGCCGTCTTCGGGGCGCTCGCCGCCATCAGCAGCCTGCCGCCGCCCAGCAGCACCACGTGGGCCCCCGACTCCTCCGGAACCGGCAGGAAGCGCGGGAAGAGGGACGGCGTGTCCACCAGCGGCTCGTACCCGATGACGGTCCCGTCCGGCAGTGCGGTGACCGCCGACTTCAGATGCAGCACCTTGCTCACCGGCACGGCGACGACCCGGGCCCCGAGCGGTTCGAACACGGCCTTGAGCTGCTGCACCCCGGCGGCGTTGGTCCGCCCGCCCCGCCCGACGTAGATGGTGTCGCCGATCTTGAGGACGTCGCCGCCCTCCAGGGTGCCCGGCTCCCAGACCCAGTTCACCGAGCAGCCGAGGCGGGCCACCGCCTCCTCGACGCCGCCGGTCTCGGCCCGCCGGGACTCGGCGCCGGGCCGTGCGATCAGCGCGACGTTCCGGTGGACGACCACCGCGTCCTCGACGAACACCGAGTCCGGGCAGTCGTCCGCCGGATCCACCTCGACGGTCTCCCAGCCGTGCGTGCGCAGCGCCTCCGCATACGCCTCCCACTGCCGGCCGGCGAGGTCGGCGTCGATCTCCTCGCGCTCGATGTGCGTGACGAGGCCCTCGGCCAGGAGGGGACTGGGGCGGCGTATGAGGGCCTTCTTGCTGGGCACGGGCGGGACTCCGAATCGGAAGGGGGTGTCCGCACATCATGCAGCGCGGGCCTGTCCGGACAAAAGCCCCGGAAGCCGGACCGGGGCCCGCACCCCTGTGTCGATCGTCTCGCTCACCCCACCTCCTCCGGCGCGATCTCCTTCAGTTCCCCGTCCAGAAGAAGCCAGCGGGTGATCCCGACCGACTCCAGGAACGGCAGGTCGTGGCTGGCCACGACCAGTGCGCCCTCGTACGACTCCAGGGCTGTCGTGAGCTGTCGCGCGCTCGCCATGTCCAGGCTGTTGGTCGGCTCGTCCAGCATCAGGAGCTGGGGTGCGGGCTCCGCCAGCATCAGGGCGGCCAGGGTGGCGCGGAAGCGCTCCCCGCCCGACAGGGTCGCCGCCCGCTGGTCGGCGCGGGCGCCCCGGAACAGAAAGCGGGCCAGCCGGGCGCGGACCCGGTTGTTCGTGGCGGCGGGCGAGAACCGGGCGACGTTCTCGGCGACGGTCAGCTCGTCGTCCAGCACATCGAGCCGCTGTGGCAGAAAACGCAGGGGCACGTGCGCGCGTGCCTCTCCGGAGCCCGGTGCCAGTTCCCCGGCGATCGTCCGCAGCAGGGTCGTCTTGCCCGCCCCGTTGCGCCCGACCAGCGCGACCCGCTCGGGCCCGCGCAGGTCGAAGGAGCCCACGACCGCTCCGTACGCCAACTCCAGGTCCAGGAGCGTGAGTACGGTACGGCCCGGCGGTACGGCCGTGTACGGCAGGTCGACGCGGATCTCGTCGTCGTCCCGTACGGCGTCCACCGCCTCGTCGAGGCGCTCCCTGGCGCCGGCGAGCCGCTCCTCGTGCATGATGCGGTGCTTGCCCGCCGACTCCTGGGCGGACCGTTTGCGCGCCCCCATGACGATCTTCGGCTCGCGCTTCTGCTCGAACATCTTCTGTCCGTACTTCTTGCGACGGGCCAATTTGACCTGGGCGTCGGCAAGTTCACGCTTCTGCTTCTTCAGGTCGGCCTCGGCCACGCGCACCATGCGCTCGGCCGCCTCCTGTTCGGTGGCGAGTGCCTCCTGGTACGCCGAGAAGTTGCCGCCGTACCAGGTGACCTCGCCGGCGCGCAGGTCGGCGATCTGGTCGACCAGGTCCAGGAGTTCGCGGTCGTGGCTGACCACGACCATCACCCCGGGCCAGGAGGAGACGGCCGTGTAGAGCCGTCGGCGTGCGTACAGGTCCAGGTTGTTGGTCGGCTCGTCCAGCAGGAGCACGTCCGGGCGGCCGAGGAGCAGCGCGGCCAGCCGCAGGAGGACCGCCTCGCCGCCCGAGACCTCGCCGACCGTACGGTCCAGATCGATGTGGCCGAGCCCGAGTTCGCCGAGCGTGACCAGAACGCGTTCCTCGACGTCCCAGTCGTCGCCGATCGTCTCGAAGTGCTTCTCGGCCACGTTGCCCGCCTCGATGGCGTGGAGCGCGGAACGCTTCGCGGAGATGCCGAGCACCTCCTCGACGCGCAGGGCGGTGTCGAGGGTGACCGTCTGCGGGAGGTAGCCGACGTCGCCCGCGACGCGGACGGTGCCGTCGGCGGGCCCGAGCTGCCCGGCGATCAGCTTCAACAGGGTTGACTTCCCTGACCCGTTGACGCCGACGAGCCCGGTGCGGCCGGGGCCCACGGCGATGTCGAGACCGTCGAAGACGGAGGTGCCGTCGGGCCAGGCGAAGGACAGGGAGGTGACGGCGACGGAAGTGGTGGCAGACATGCGGCCTCGCGGTTGCTTGATTCGGTCGGGGCAAACGCGTGTCGAGACACCGACGGGCGGCGGGAGAATCCTGGTGGCACGAGAAAGGTCCTGCTCCGGAGGGAGGAACGGACGGCTCGAACACCGAGGTCGCACGCTGCGCACACACACCACTGGAGGGTGTGGGGCGCGGTGTCTCAGGACCTCAGTAGAGCAACGTCCTTCTCCAATTCGACGGCAACAGGACCGCTGTTAGCGTAGGAAGAGGCGTTTCAAGCTGTCAAAGCATTTAACGTGCAGTCACAGGGCGTCGCGCAGCAGCTCCGCGAGGTCCTGGTCGAGGTCGGTCTGGAGGTGCTCCAGGCCGACGGGCACCAGGTCCGTGGTGGCCGCGAGGAAGCTCCGCAGCTCGCCCGAGCGGACATGGACGACCGCGGTGCCCTCGGGGGCGTGGAACTCCAGGACCGTACGGTCGTAGCCGTACGGCCGCACTCGTACGTCGCCGTAGCCCTGTGGCTCGCGCATTCCGTCCGAGAGGAGTTCGCGGCCGAAGGTCCAGCAGACCTCCACGCCCTCCAGCGTGGCCGGCGCGGGGAAGGTCATCCGCACCGCGAACGGGTCGCTCCGGTCGTAGGTGAGTGTTGCGGGAATGCTCGGCATCCGCGGTGCGGCGGCGACGAGACGGGCCTCTACGTGCTGCTCGATGACGGTGGACAACGACTTGCTCCCTTGTGACGGTTGGCCGGACTCCGGGATGGAACGGTCCGCACACTGAGAGAGACGCTGGAACGAGCCAAACAGTGCACCTGAATTTCTAGTGACCTCTGTCACCGAGTTCATTCGCTGCTACCTTCGCCCGCCATGAGAACCATGGGGACGCAACGACAGAACAGGCGTGTGGGGCGTACGAGGCCGATGGTTGTGGCAGGCGCGTACGCGGCGGCACTCGCCGCGGTCGCCGCCGGACTGGCGGCACCCGCGCAGGCCGACGAGGGAACGGGCGCGGTGCCCGGGGCCGGGCACCGCGCTCCGCACTGGGCGTCGAAGGACAGCGGCGCCACCGACGTCCGCTTCCGCGGACTGTCCGCCGTCAGCCGGAACACCGCCTGGGTCGCCGGCACCCAGGGCACCGTACTGCGCACCACCGACGGCGGAACGAGCTGGCGAAACGTCTCTCCGCCGGGCGCGGCCGAACTCCAGTTCCGGGACATCGAGGCGTTCGACGGCCGGCGCGCCGTGGTCCTCGCCATCGGGGAGGGCGAGGCCTCCCGCGTCTACCGCACCGACGACGGCGGCGAGACCTGGGCCGACTCCTTCCGCAACACCGACGCCAGGGCCTTCTACGACTGCCTCACCTTCTTCGACCGCAGCCACGGCCTCGCGATGAGTGACCCGGTGGACGGGAAGTTCCGCATCCTCTCCACCAGCGACGGCGGACGCTCCTGGAAGGTACTGCCCAGCGACGGCATGCCGGCCGCGCCGGCCGGTGAGGCGGGCTTCGCGGCGAGCGGACAGTGCCTGGTCAGCTCGGGGCCGCGCGATGTGTGGCTGGCCACGGGCGGGGGCGCACGCGCGCGTGTGCTGCACTCCGCGGACCGCGGGCGCACCTGGACGGCCACCGACACACCGATCCCGGCGGGCGACCCGGCCCGCGGCGTCTTCGCGCTCGCCTTCCGCGACCGCACGCACGGACTCGCGGTCGGCGGCGACTACCGCGCCGACCAGGCCTCACCACAGGCGGGGGCGGTCACCGCGGACGGCGGCCGTACCTGGACCACGGCGGCCGTGTCCCCGCCCGCCTACCGCTCGGGCGTCGCCTGGCTCCCGTACAGCCGCACGGCCGCGCTCGCGGTCGGCCCGACCGGCACCGACCTCACCACGGACGCCGGGCGCACCTGGAAGACCGTGGACACGGGCTCGTACGACACCGTGGACTGCACCCCCGACCTGGGCTGCTGGGCCGCCGGAGAGAAGGGGCGTGTGGCACGGCTCGAATCGTGAGACACGGGTACCCGTCCACCGCCACAAGCCCGAGAGGACAGTGCGAGCGAAGGAAGTGAACGCCATGCCACGCGGTGCGAGCCCCAAGCGGGAGCGCCAGTACGAACACATCAAGGACAGTGCGCTGGACCGGGGCGAGAGCGAGAAGCGCGCCGAGGAGATCGCCGCGCGGACCGTCAACAGGGAACGGGCCCGGTCCGGCGAGTCCAAGACGGCCAGTCGTACGTCCACCCAGGACATGTCGTCGAGCAAGCGCGGCGGTCAGCGCTCGCACAAGGGCGCCCAGGGGCCCACGTACGACCAGCTCTACGAGGAGGCCAGGAAGCGGAACGTCCATGGCCGCTCGGACATGAACAAGGCACAGCTGAAGAAGGCCCTCGACGACAAGTGACCTGCGGCGGGGGCCGGTCGGGGGCCAGTACGCTCGTCGTCACCATGGTGACGACGACGACCGTACCCATTCCGGCGGGCTGGCCCACGACCGAGGAGGGGGCCCGCGAGGTACAGGACGAGCTACGGCCACGGGTGGTCCTGGACGAGCCGGGACCGCCGCCAGGGACGGGACACGTCACGGGCGTGGATGTCGCCTACGACGACGGGCGGGACCTCGTCGTGGCCGCCGCGGTCGTCCTGGACGCGGCGACCCTCGATGTCGTCGCCGAGGCCACGGCAGTCGGGCGGGTCCCCTTCCCTTACGTACCCGGCCTGCTCGCCTTCCGCGAGATCCCGGCCGTCCTGGCCGTCCTGGCCGCGCTGCCCCTTCCGCCCGGCCTTGTCGTCTGCGACGGCTACGGCCTGGCCCACCCGCGCCGCTTCGGCCTCGCCAGCCACCTCGGGGTCCTCACCGGCCTGCCCACGATCGGCGTCGCGAAGAACCCGTTCACCTTCGCGTACGAGGAGCCGGGCGCCCGGCGCGGATCGGCGTCCCCGCTCCTCGCGGGCCCGGAGGAGGTCGGCCGCGCCCTGCGCACCCGGGACGCCGTCAAACCGGTGT
Organism: Streptomyces sp. ADMS; assembly: GCF_033441795.1. NCBI lineage: Bacteria > Bacillati > Actinomycetota > Actinomycetes > Kitasatosporales > Streptomycetaceae > Streptomyces > Streptomyces sp. ADMS. The sequence goes on from NZ_JAVFVX010000034.1 coordinate 46,310, forward strand.
TCGTCTCCGTCGGCCACCGCACGGCCCTCGACACGGCCTGCGCCCACACCCTCGCGCTCACCCCGGAGTACCGCCTCCCGGAGACGACCCGCCGGGCGGACGCCCTGTGCAGGCGGGCGCTGAAGGAAGCGACCGCCTGACGAAGGCAACCGCCCGAAGTGATCGGATGATCAGGTGATCATCTGAGTACGTGTTCTGAGTACCTGTACGGATGTCCGCAGGCCGGAGCTGTCGGCAGGCTGTGCCCATGACCACGCACCGAGCCCCGAAGCCCGTCGCCAGCCCCGCCCAGCCCGTCGAGCGGGCTGTCACGGCCGCACTGATCGTCGCCGTACTGGCGGGACTCGCCTGGATCGCCGGCATGATCTACACGGTCACGGGCTGGGCTCGGTAAGCCCTCTGAGGGCCCGGCCGGTCACCTGCTGGCCGCGACCCTGAACGTGATCCCCGCCTTGCGCAGGCGTCCGATCAGCGCGTCACCCATGGCCACGGCGGTGGTGACCTGCCCGGCCGTCGCCGGGAGGTCGTCGAAGGCCAGGGAGAGCGCCGACTCGGCGAACATCTTCGCCGTCTCGTCGTAGCCGGGATCGCCGCCCGCGACCTCCGTGAACACCCGCTGTCCGCCGCCCTCGCCCACGAACCGCACCGAGAACCAGCTCTTCGCCCGCCGCTCCGCGCTCGGCCCGTCACCCGGCTGCAGCCGCCCGGACAACCAGCGCCGCGCGGGCGGCAGTTGGGCCGCGGCGAACACCGCTCCGGCGGCGGCGACCCCGCCCACCGCGAAGGGCAGTCGCCGTACCGCCGCGTAATGGCGGTAACGGAAGTCGGGGCCGTACCGTTCCAGCGCGCGTGCCGAACGCGCCACGACCTGCGGGTCGATGGTGGGCAGCGGCAGCGCCCAGGCACCGACCTCCCCGGCGTACCGGGGCGCGCCCGCGGGGGCGGTCGCCCGGCGGCCCGGCAGCCGCGGTTCGTGCCGGCGCCGGTCACGGGCTGCGGCCAGCATCTGCGGGCCCCGGGAGAACTGGTTGAGCGCCGAGGCGAAGGTGCCGCCCGAGAACATCGCGTCGGTACGCACGAACCCGTCCACGGTCAGCGGCACCCCCTCGGGCAGCTGCGAGACGGTGAAGTACGCGCCCAGGTCGTGCGGAACCGAGTCGAAACCGCAGGCATGCACCAGCCGGGCGCCGGTCTCCCGCGCGCGCGTGTCGTGCCGGACGTACATCAGGTCGACGAACTCGGGCTCTCCGCTGAGGTCGAGGTAGTCGGCGCCGGCGTCCGCGCAGGCGGCGACGAGTTCCTCGCCGTACGTCAGATAGGGGCCCACCGTGGTGGCCAGCACGCGCGCGTGCGCGGCGAGCGCGCGAAGCGAGGCCGGATCGGCCACGTCCGCCTCCAGCACCCCGATCTCGGCGCCCTTGCCGATGCCGACGCCCGTGAGGCGCTCGCGCAGCCGCTCCAGCCTGTCCCGGCTGCGGCCGGCGACCGCCCAGCGCAGACCGTCGGGCGCGTGCGCGGCGAGGTACTCGGCGGTGAGCGCGCCGACGAAGCCCGTGGCTCCGAACAGCACGATGTCGTACGGGCGGTCCAACCTGCTCGGCCTGTTCATGACACCCCTCGTTGTGCGTTCCGCGCCGTTGTCGGTGGTCGAGGCTAGCGTGAGGAGGACTGGATCCGCGCGGCCGGTCCGTGGCCGGAACGGGACGGCTTGGCCAAGCGCTTGCTTAATCTGTGCCCGGCGAAACCTTGTGCGCGGTGGAACGCGTTCCTAGCATCACGGGTGTCGCATCGGTTGTGTCACGGGAGTGGGGGCTCGATGTCAGTGGCGGGAACGGCAGGGAGCGGCCCGCTCGCGGGGGTGCGGGTGGTCGAACTGGCGGGCATCGGACCCGGCCCGTTCGCCGCGATGCTCCTGGCCGACCTGGGCGCCGACGTGGTCCGGGTCGACCGGCCCGGGGGCACCGGCCTCGCCGTCGACCCCGAGTACGACGTGACGAACCGCAACAAGCGTTCGGTGATCGTCGACCTGAAGGCGCCCGACGGACCGTCCCGCGTCCTCGACCTGGCCGCCCGCGCCGACATCCTGGTCGAGGGCTACCGCCCCGGTGTCGCCGAGCGCCTCGGCGTCGGCCCCGAGACCTGCCACGCCCGCAACCCGAGGCTCGTCTACGGCCGGATGACGGGCTGGGGCCAGGAGGGCCCGCTCGCCCGCCGCGCCGGGCACGACATCGCCTACCTCGCCCCGACCGGCACCCTCGGCCTCATCGGCAGCCCGCAGGAACCGCCGCCCGTCCCGGCCAACCTCCTCGGCGACTACGCGGGCGGCTCCCTCTACCTCGTCGTCGGCGTCCTCGCCGCCCTCCACCACGCGCGCGCGACGGGCGCCGGCCAGGTCGTGGACGCCGCGATCGTGGACGGCGCCGCCCACCTCGCCACGATGCTCCACGGCATGCTCGCGGCCGGCGGCTGGCAGGACCGGCGCGGCGCCAACCTGCTCGACGGCGGCTGCCCCTACTACGGGACGTACGAGACCGCCGACGGCCGGTACATGGCGGTCGGCGCCCTGGAACCCCAGTTCTACGAGGAGTTCCTCGACCTGCTCGATGTCCCCGGCCAGTCAGCCGCCCGTAAGGACATCACCCGTTGGGACGACCTGCGCGAGACCGTCACCGCCCGATTCAAAACCCGCACGAGGGACGAGTGGACGGCGGTCTTCGAGGGGTCCGACGCCTGCGTGGCCCCCGTCCTCTCGCTGCGCGAGGCCCCGCACCACCCGCATCTGGCCGCCCGCGGCACCTTCACCGACCACGGCGGCATCACGCAGCCCGCCCCCGCACCCCGCTTCTCCGTGACCCACACGTCGATCCACAGCGGTCCCGCCCAGCCCGGTGCCGACACGGCGGACGTGGCGCGCGACTGGGACGTGCCCCGACTCCTGCAGGATGGCGGCTGACCCCCGGCCGGCCCCGCTCGCCCACCCCACCCCGAAAGGCCCACCAGTGAGCACCGAAGCGTACGTGTACGACGCGATCCGCACCCCGCGCGGACGCGGCAAGGCGAGCGGAGCCCTGCACGGCACCAAGCCCGTCGACCTCGTCGTCGGCCTCATCCACGAGATCAGGAACCGCTTCCCGGATCTCGACCCCGCCGCGATCGACGACGTCGTGCTGGGCGTCGTCGGGCCCGTCGGCGACCAGGGTTCCGACATCGCGCGGGTCGCCGCGGTCGTCGCCGGGCTGCCGGACACCGTGGCCGGCGTTCAGGAGAACCGCTTCTGTGCGTCGGGCCTGGAGGCCGTCAACATGGCCGCCGCCAAGGTGCGTTCGGGCTGGGAGGACCTGGTCCTCGCGGGCGGCGTCGAGTCGATGTCACGGGTGCCGATGGCCTCGGACGGCGGCGCCTGGTTCAACGACCCGATGACCAACCTCGCCGTCAACTTCGTGCCGCAGGGCATCGGCGCCGACCTCATCGCCACCATCGAGGGCTTCTCACGGCGGGATGTCGACGAGTACGCGGCCCTGTCCCAGGAGCGGGCGGCGACAGCGACGAAGGAGGGCCGCTTCGAGCGGTCCCTCGTCCCGGTGAAGGACAGGAACGGCCTCGTCGTCCTCGACCACGACGAACACCTGCGCCCCGGTACCACGGCCGACTCCCTGGCCCGGCTGAAGCCGTCGTTCGCGGACATCGGCGACCTGGGTGGCTTCGACGCCGTGGCGCTCCAGACGTACCACTGGGTCGAGAAGATCGACCACGTCCACCACGCGGGCAACTCCTCCGGCATCGTGGACGGCGCCTCGCTCGTCGCCATCGGCTCCCAGGAGGTCGGTGAGCGCTACGGGCTGCGTCCGCGCGCGCGGATCGTCTCCGCCGCCGTGTCCGGCTCCGAGCCCACCATCATGCTCACCGGCCCGGCGCCCGCCACCCGCAAGGCACTCGCCAAGGCCGGGCTGACCATCGACGACATCGACCTCGTCGAGATCAACGAGGCGTTCGCGGCCGTCGTCCTGCGCTTCGCACGGGACATGGGTCTGTCCCTCGACAAGATCAACGTCAACGGCGGCGCCATCGCGCTCGGCCACCCGCTGGGCGCCACCGGCGCGATGATCCTCGGCACGCTCGTCGACGAACTGGAGCGCCAGGACAAGCGGTACGGCCTCGCCACGCTGTGCGTGGGCGGCGGCATGGGCATCGCGACGATTGTCGAACGGGTCTGAACTCCCGGCGGAGTCGGCGGGTCAGCGACACCAGCGACGAGCGGATCCAGCTGACCCGGCTGACCCAGCGGCAACCAGAGACTTCTGAGCTTCTACGGAGATCCCTTTCATGACACAGAGCACCACCATCCGCTGGGAACAGGACCGCACCGGTCTCGTCACCCTCGTCCTCGACGACCCCGGCCAGTCCGCGAACACCATGAACCAGGCGTTCCGCGACTCCCTCGCGGTGGTCACCGACCGACTGGAGGCCGAGAAGGACACGATCCGCGGCATCATCCTCACCTCCGCCAAGAAGACGTTCTTCGCGGGCGGCGACCTGCGCGACCTGATCCGGGTCACCCCCGACACCGCCCAGGAACTGTTCGACGGCGGCCTCGCCATCAAGCGCGACCTGCGCCGCATCGAGACCCTGGGCAAGCCGGTGGTCGCGGCGATGAACGGCGCGGCCCTGGGCGGCGGTTACGAGATCGCGCTCGCCTGCCACCACCGGATCGCGCTCGACGCGCCGGGCACCAGGATCGGCTGCCCCGAGGTCACCCTCGGCCTGCTGCCCGGAGGCGGCGGCATCGTCCGTACGGTACGTCTGCTGGGTATCGCCGACGCGCTGCTCAAGGTGCTGCTCCAGGGCACCCAGTACAGCCCCCAGCGAGCCCTGAAGAACGGCCTGATCGACGAAGTGGCCGCCACACAGGACGAGTTGATGGCCAAGGCCCGCGCTTTCATCGACGCCAACCCCGAGTCGCAGCAGCCCTGGGACAAGCCCGGCTACCGCATCCCGGGCGGCACCCCGGCCAACCCCAGGTTCGCGGCCAACCTGCCCGCCTTCCCCGCCAACCTGCGCAAGCAGACGAACGGCGCGCCCTACCCGGCGCCGCGCGGCATTCTCGCGGCGGCCGTCGAGGGCGCCCAGGTCGACTTCGAGACCGCGCAGGTCATCGAGGCCCGCTACTTCGTGGAACTGGCCGCCGGACAGACCTCGAAGAACATGATCCAGGCGTTCTTCTTCGACCTTCAGGCCGTCAACTCCGGCGCCAGCCGGCCCAAGGGCTTCCCGTCGCGCCCGGTCCGCAGGGTGGCCGTCCTCGGCGCCGGAATGATGGGCGCCGGCATCGCGTACTCGTGCGCCCGCGCCGGCATCGAGGTGGTCCTCAAGGACGTGTCGGCCGAAGCGGCGGCGCGGGGGAAGAACTACTCCGAGAAGCTGTGCGCGAAGGCCGTCTCCCGGGGACGTACGACCCAGGAGAAGGCGGACGGGCTGCTGGCCCGCATCAAGCCGACCGCGGATCCGCAGGACGTGGCCGGCTGTGACGCGGTCGTCGAGGCGGTCTTCGAGGACCCGGCCCTCAAGCACAAGGTGTTCCAGGAGATCCAGCACCTCGTCGAACCGGACGCGCTGCTGTGCTCCAACACCTCGACGCTGCCCATCACCGCTCTCGCCGAAGGCGTCGAACGCCAGGCCGACTTCGTCGGACTGCACTTCTTCTCGCCGGTCGACAAGATGCCCCTCGTCGAGATCATCAAGGGCGAGCGGACGGGGGAGGCGGCGCTGGCACGGGCCTTCGACCTGGTCCGACAGATCAGGAAGACCCCGATCGTCGTCAACGACTCGCGCGGTTTCTTCACCTCACGGGTCATCGGGCACTTCATCAACGAGGGCGTGGCGATGGTCGGCGAGGGCATCGAGCCCGCGTCGGTCGAACAGGCGGCGGCGCAGGCGGGTTACCCGGCCAAGGTGCTCTCCCTCGTGGACGAACTGACGCTGACGCTGCCGCGCAGGATCAGGGCGGAGTCCAAGCGGGCGGTGGAGGAGGCGGGCGGTACGTGGCAGACGCATCCCGCGGAGGCGGTGATCGACCGCATGGTGGACGAGTTCGGCCGTACCGGGCGGAGCGGGGGCGGGGGGTTCTACGAGTACGGGGAGGACGGCAGGCGAGTCGGGCTGTGGCCGGGACTGCGGGAGCACTTCAAGGGTGAGGGCGCGCAGGGTGCGCAGATCCCGTTCCGGGACATGCAGGAACGCATGCTGTTCTCGGAGGCGCTGGACACCGTGAGGCTGCTGGAGGAGGGCGTGCTGACGTCGGTCGCCGACGCCAACATCGGCTCGGTCTTCGGGATCGGATTCCCCGGGTGGACGGGGGGTGTCCTGCAGTACGTCAACGGTTACGAGGGCGGCCTGCCCGGGTTCGTCGCCCGGTCGCGTGAGCTGGCGGAGCGGTACGGGGAGCGGTTCGCTCCGCCGGGGCTGCTGGTGGAGAAGGCGGAGAAGGGGGAGGGGTTCGGAGACGGATAGGGTTTCGCCCCCGCCGTCCCTGCCCGTCCCGTCCCTGGGGGCGGCCCGCCCCCAGGCCCCCGCTCCGGCCCTGAACGGGCCTCGTCCTCGAACGCCGGACGGGCTGGGGGTGTTCGGCCGGGACTGAACAGATGGGGAAAACGGGTGTGCGGGTGGGCGGGATACGGCCTGGGCCGCAGCAGCGTTGCCCTCGATCGCCGGACAGGCACTTCTCGGCCACTTCACCCCCTCCACCCCCTCAGCTGCCCTCTTCTGTACGGGAGTTGACCGAGGTACCGTCCGGCGCATGCCGATACGCACGCGCCTCACAGCCTGGAGAACGCTCGCTACGGCGGCCACCGCCGCCCTCACGGCCACCCTGCTCACCCCGGTTGTCGCCCACAGCGCCCCACGGGAGAGCAGACCCGTCCACTCCTACGACAACGCGATCCGCGAGGCCGTCTGGGTGGACACCGGACTCGACGGCGACAGCGACGGGAAGACCGATCGCGTGGCCGTCGACATCGTCCGGCCGCGCGAACCCGCCGCGCAGGGCCGCAGGATACCCGTGATCATGGACGCCAGCCCCTACTACTCCTGCTGCGGACGCGGCAACGAGAGCCAGCGCAAGACGTACGACGCCGACGGCAACGTCGTCCAGATGCCGCTGTTCTACGACAACTACTTCGTGCCGCGCGGCTACGCCTTCGTCGGCGTCGACCTGGCCGGCACCAACCGCTCCGACGGCTGTGTCGACGTAGGCGGGCGCTCCGACGTCCAGTCCGCGAAAGCCGTCGTCGACTGGCTGAACGGCCGCGCCAGGGGCTACACGAGCCGCACCGGCACCGACCGCGCCAAGGCGACCTGGACCAACGGCAGGACCGGCATGATCGGCAAGAGCTACGACGGCACGATCGCCAACGGCGTCGCCGCCACCGGCGTGAAGGGCCTCAAGACGATCGTCCCGATCAGTGCCATCTCCTCCTGGTACGACTACTACTTCGCCAAGGGTGCCCCCCTCTACGACTCGGGCCCCGAATGGCTGTCGGACTACGTGGAGAGCCCCGCCGCCCGCACCAAGTGCGCCGCCGTACAGCAGAAGATCGTCGACGGAGCCCCTCGTACCGGCGACCGGACGTCCTTCTGGACCGAGCGCGACTATGCGAAGGACGCCCGGAAGGTCAGGGCCAGCGTCTTCGTCATCCACGGCCAGCAGGACCTCAACGTCCGCCCCAAGCACTTCGGCCAGTGGTGGGACGCCCTCGCCGAGCAAGGCGTCGAGCGCAAGATCTGGCTCTCCCAGACCGGCCACGTCGACCCATTCGACTTCCGCCGCACCGCCTGGGTGGACACCCTGCACCGCTGGTTCGACCACGAACTCCTCGGCTACGACAACGGTATCGACGACGAGCCCATGGCCGACATCGAGCGCCACCCCGACCAGTGGGTCACCTCGACCACCTGGCCGCCCCGCTCCACGGGCACCGTGAGCCTGCGCCCCGGCGCCGGCGACCAGCCCGGCGTCGGCACCCTGGGCCCGCGAAAGCAGTCCGGCACGGCGACCTTCACCGACGACCCGAGCCTGAGCGAGACCGACTGGTCGGCGCAGATCGACAGTCCGACGCCCGGCAAGGCCGGCTTCGTCACCAAGCCGCTCACCAAGGACCTGCGCGTGTCCGGCTCGTCCACGGTGACCGTGACGGCCACCCCGAGCACCTCGACGGCCCACCTCACCGCCGTCCTGGTCGACCTCGGCCCCGACACCATCCGGGACTACGCCGACCGCGCCGAAGGCATCACCACCCTCACCGACCGCACCTGCTGGGGCCCGAGCACCACCGGTGACAGCTCCTGTTTCCGCGAGACCCGGGCCAGGACGACCGCCGTCGACTACACGATCTTCAGCCGCGGCTGGGCCGACCTGGGCAACCACGCCTCGGCCACGAAAGGCGTCCCGCTCACCCCGGGCAGGCCCATCACGATCACGCTCGACCTGCACGCGAGCGACCATGTGATCCCGGCGGGCCACCGCCTCGCCCTGATCGTCGCGGGCACGGACAAAGACCTCATCGACCCTCCGTCGTCGACCCCGACCCTGACGCTCGACCTGTCCCGAACGACGGCCAGGGTCCCGCTCGTCGGCGGTCCGGGCGCGTTCGCGCGGGCCACGGCGGGCACCGTCGCGGCCACCCCGAGCCCGTCCCTCCTCGACGGCGTCCGCGACCCGCGCGCCGCCCACCGCATACCGGGAGCCGTATGAAACCGCGCCTGACCGCGGTGATCGCCGCCGCCCTCGCCGCACCCCTGCTGTCGGCCCCCGCCCACGCGGCGGAGACCCGACCGGAGCCAAGCACCGGATTCGAGCAGACGAACGGTGCCCGCTGGACCAGCCAGAGCGAGGAACAGGACCTTCTCGCCGCCGTCGACCGGGCGACCGACCGTGTGACGCTCACCCGGATCGGCACCACCAAGCAGAACCGCCCCCTGCAACTCGTACGCATCGGCGAGCGCCCCACCACCCGCACCGTGCTGCTCGTCTGCAGCCAGCACGGCGACGAGCCGTCCGGCCGCGAGGCCTGTCTCACGACGATCCGCGACCTGGCGTACGCCAAGGACGCGCGGACCAAGGAGTTCCTGTCGCGCACCACCCTGCTCGTCGTCCCCACGGCCAACCCCGACGGACGGGCCGCCGGCACCCGGGGCAACAGCGACGGCGTCGACATCAACCGTGACCACCTGTCCCTGCGGACGGCGGAAGCGCGGGTGATGGCGGCGGTCCTCCGCGACCGGAAACCCGACGTCGTCCACGACCTGCACGAGTACGGGGCCACGCCCCTGTACTACGACAAGGACCTGTTCGACCTCTGGCCGCGCAACCTCAACACCGACGCGGCCGTGCACACCGAGGCTCAGACCCTGTCGCAGACGTACGTACGGCCGGCTGCCCGGAGCGCCGGGTTCACGGCCGGCACGTACGGCATCTGGACCGACCCCGTCACCGGTGACCCGATCCGGCAGGTCGCCGGGGACGGGCAGGAACGCATCCTGCGGAACATGTCCGGGGTGAAGCACTCGGTCGGGCTGCTGATCGAGAGCCGGGTCGAGCCGCTGACGGCAGGGACCCCGGAGCCGGACAACAACCGGCGTCGGGTGAACTCCCAACTGGTCGCCCTGAAAGGGCTGTTCGGCTTCGCCGGAGAGCGTGGCCGACAGATCGACGCGGCCACAGGTGCCGCACGGCTGGCCGGTTACCGGGACAGCGGACCGGTCTACCTCGGCGGCGCGGACAACGACCCGGCCGAGCCCGCCGAGGTGATCGAGAACCCGGCGTGCGGCTATCGGCTCACGGGGGAGCAGTACACGGAGGTGGCCGACGAACTGGCGTTGCACGGAGTGCGGGTGCGGCCGGACAGCAACGGGGCCGGGGCCCACGTCCCGCTGCGCCAGTCGCTGCGCGCCCTGGTACCGCTGCTCCTCGACGAACGGGCGCCGTACCACCTGACGGCGGGGGAGGCGGACACCCGCTGCTGAGCCGGCGGTGACCGCGCGGCGGGGCTACGTCCGGGGCTGGTCCTCTCCACCCCCGGCGAGCCTCGCCGCCTCCGACGCGCAGCCCCAGGCGACCGTGATGCCCGCCCCGCCGTGCCCGTAGTTGTGCACCAGCACGCGCCCGTCGGAAAGGAGTTCACGGTCCAGACGCACGGCGTCCCGGGCGGGCCGCAGTCCGACCCGGTGGCCGATGACCCGTGCCCCGGCGATCTCCGGCCGCACCTGCGCACACCGCCGCACGATCTCCTCGGCCACCGCCGGATCGGGCACCAGCGACCACTCGTCCTCCTCGGCCGTGCCGCCCAGGATCAGGCCGCCCGGCTGCGGAAAGAAGTACGTCGTCTCCGCGTCGGCATGCCCCGCCGACGTGAACCACGTCCTGATACCCGGGTTCTCCACGACGACCAGTTGCCCCCGCACGGGGCACACCGCCGGATCGGGCACGAGATCACGCGCACCGAGCCCCGCGCAGTTGACCACGACGTCCACCGCGTCGGACTCGAAGGCCTCGGCGAGATCCCCGACGGACCGTTCCTCCACCACGCCACCCGTCGCGAGGAACCGCGCCCGCAGCCACCCCAGATGCACCGGCATGTCGATCAACGGCAGCAGCGCCCGAAGTCCTTCGCCCGTCTCCCGCAGTCCCGGTACCCGAGCGGCCCACGGCCCCAGCTCGTCCAGCCGCAGCCCGGCGTGTACACCCTCGACCATGCGTACGCCCGTCTTCCCGGGCCGCTCCGCCAACTCCTCGTAGACGGACAGGGACGCCAGCGCCCATTCCCCGGCGAACGCCTCCGGTTCGATCCGGTACGGCCACCACAGCGCGCCCGCAACCGCCGAGGTCGTCCGCTCGACGGGCTCCCGTGTCCACACCCGGACCCGGCGGCCGCGCTCGGCCAGCACCACCGCCGTGGTCAGGCCGACGACCCCGCCGCCGACCACGATCACTTCACCACTACACCGCGTCTCCACGCCGGGACCGTAGCGGAATATGTCATGCCGTGCTCAGATCGGTCCCAGTCTGGGGATACTCACAGCATGTCTGCCGAGTACGCGACCTTCGGCCTGGCACCGGCGATTCGTGCCGGTGGAGTCCTCGCCAACGGTGACTACCAGGTCCACCGGGACTTTCTCGACTTCATCGTCGACGGACGCCCCCTCCTCTACCAGCTCTCCGACCTCGACGCGGTCTCCCCGCTCGCCTCCGACGTCCCGCCCGCGATCTTCACCGCCCAGGTCAGAGGCCTGCTTCTGGAGGCCGACGCCCCCCTGGAGGGAAGCCGGTACATCATCTACGGCTGTCCCGAGTGCGCCGACCTGGCCTGCGGCGCCGTGACAGCGGCCATCGAGAGGGACGGCGACGACTATGTGTGGCGCGACTTCGCCTGGCAGACGGACACCCGCGCCGACCTGGAGCTCAACGGCTACCACGGCATCGGGCCCTTCCGTTTCCCGGGCGGCGAGTACCGGAATGCGCTCGGCTCCCTTCTCGACACCGCGGAGGCCACCGAGGCGCTGGGCCCCGCCGAGCCCGGTGCGGCCCGCCGCCGGGTCATGCTGATCGGCGCCCGCGTCGCCGTCCTCGCCAAACTCGCCGCCGCCCTGCGCACCATCGGGATCGGCGCGGACATCACCCGGGACGCCACGGACGTCCCCGCCGACGAGCTGCGGGGCTACGGTGCCGTCGCCTTCGGCCGCGCCATCGACGAGGGGGAGCGTGCCGCCGTACGCCGCTCCTTCGAACACGCGGGCGTCGAGGTGGCGTACATCGACGGTCTCGCCCCGATCATTCCGCTCCTCGTCGCCCAGATCGAACACGCCCTGGACCGCAGCCCGTTGGAACAACGCCGGCTCACCCGCCTGGTCGCCGCCGACGGAGAGGCGGGCATAGAGGTCACCTCCACCTGTCGCGTCCACCTCACCGCGTACCGCATGGACCGCCTGTACCGCACCCACTCGCTCGACGTCTTCGACGGCATCCTCGAACCCGGCCGGCACCGCATCCCCCTGGAGGCGAAGGCGGTGAAGGGGGAGTCGTTCATCGTGGCGCGTACGTCGGGAACCGTGCTGGTGGAGCCGATGGCCCGGTGAAATCCCGGACGCGGGGGCCCGCCGGCGCCAGCTAGGATCGGCCTCCTGATGACTGCCACTCTCGTCGCCAAGAACCTCGCCGCCGGCCACGGCGACCGCTCCCTCTTCTCCGGGCTCGACCTCGTCGTCGCGCCCGGAGACGTGATCGGGCTCGTCGGTGCCAACGGCGCGGGCAAGTCCACGCTGCTCAGGATGCTGGCCGGGCTGCTGCCGCCCGAGCAGGGCGAACTGCGCCTCTCCCCGCCGAGCGCGAGCGTCGGCCATCTCCCGCAGGAGCCGGAGCGCCGGGAGGGCGAGACCGTCCGTGAGTTCCTCGCGCGCCGCACCGGCGTGGCCGAGGCCCAGCGGGTGATGGACGAGGCGACACAGGGCCTGGTGGACGGATCCCCGGGCGCGGACGACGCGTACGCCGTCAGCCTGGAACGCTGGCTCGACCTCGGCGGCGCCGACCTGGACGAACGGGCGGAGGAGGTCGCCGGCTCCCTGGCCCTGACCGTGGACCTGGACCAGCCGATGACGTCCCTGTCGGGCGGCCAGGCCGCGAGGGCGGGCCTGGCCTCCCTGCTCCTCTCGCGCTACGACGTCTTCCTCCTCGACGAGCCCACCAACGACCTGGACCTCGACGGCCTGGAACGCCTGGAGCGCTTCGTCAAGGGCCTGCGCGCGGGCACGCTCGTCGTCAGCCACGACCGGGAGTTCCTCACCCGCACGGTCACCAAGGTCCTCGAACTCGACCTCGCCCAGCAGCAGATCAAGCTGTACGGCGGCGGCTACGAGGCCTACCTGGAGGAGCGGGACGTAGCCCGCAGGCACGCCCGCGACGACTTCGACGAGTACGCCGACAAACGGTCCGCGCTCCAGGACCGGGCACAGATGCAGCGCGGCTGGATGGACAAGGGCGTCAAGAACGCCCGGCGCAAGGCGAACAACGACAACGACAAGATCGGCCGCAAGTTCCGCAGCGAGGCCAGCGAGAAGCAGGCCGCGAAGGCCCGCCAGACCCAGCGCATGATCGAACGCCTGGACGTGGTCGAGGAGCCGCGCAAGGAGTGGGAGCTGCGCATGGAGATCGCGGCGGCCCCGCGCTCCGGCTCGGTGGTCGCGACCCTGCGGGACGCGGAGGTACGCCGCGCGGGCTTCACCCTCGGCCCGGTGACCGCACAGATCGACTGGGCGGACCGTATCGCGGTGACGGGCGCGAACGGCGCCGGCAAGTCGACGTTCCTGGGCGCGCTGCTGGGCAGGGTCCCGCTGGACGCGGGCCACGCCACGCTCGGTTCGGGTGTGGTGGTCGGAGAGGTGGACCAGGCCCGCAAGCTCTTCTACGGCCCAGAGGCACTGCTGGACGCGTTCTGCGAGGCCGTCCCGGACACGGAACGGGCGGAAGTCCGCACGCTCCTGGCGAAGTTCGGCCTGAAGGCGGAGCACGTCCTGCGCCCGGCGGAGACCCTGTCCCCGGGCGAACGCACCAGGTCAGCCCTGGCACTCCTCCAGGGCAGGGGCGTCAACCTCCTGGTCCTGGACGAACCGACCAACCACCTCGACCTCCCGGCCATCGAGCAACTGGAGAAGGCCCTCGACTCCTACGAGGGCACCCTGCTCCTGGTGACCCACGACCGCAGAATGCTGGACGCGGTACGGGTTACGCGCCGCTTCGAGGTGGCGGACGGCAAGATGACGGAACTCGCGTAGGGGCTGCGCCGGCTCAGTGGTGAGTGCGGCCCGGTGGGGGCTGGTCGCGCCCACGCGGCGGAGCCGCATGCGGACACAGCCCCGCGCCCCTGAGGGGTCGCGCCTGCGCTCACCCAGCTGCGGGCATGCGTGCCGCCGGGGGCGGCACGGGTGGGCGCGGCGGCACCCCGTGAGCGCCGGGCTGCGCGACCCACCCGCCGGTCAGCACCAACCCCGGGTGCCCTCATGACAAGGGCACCCGGCAACACCTCCGCACCGCAGGCTCACCGCCGCTTGGGATCCACCAACCCGGCCTTCCGCAAGGCATCAGCCATCGCACTGTTCCCCTGCGCGGGCGCCTGCTGCCGAGAGCCCCCGCCGGACCGCCCACCCCCCTGGCCTTGCGCCTGCCCCTGTCGCTGCCCCTGCTGCCGGGGCTGAGGCGGCCGTCCCCCACGCTGAGGCCGCCCACCGCCCCCCTGCTGCCCCTCGCCGGAGGCCACCGCCTCGTCGTCCAGCCGCAGCGTCAGCGAGATCCGCTTCCGCGGAATGTCGACGTCGAGCACCTTCACCTTGACGATGTCGCCGGACTTCACGACATCGTGCGGGTCCTTGACGAACGTCTTCGACATCGCGGACACATGCACCAGCCCGTCCTGGTGGACACCGACATCCACGAACGCCCCGAACGCCGCCACGTTCGTCACCACACCCTCCAGCACCATCCCGGAGGACAGGTCGCCGATCTTCTCGACCCCGTCCTTGAACGTGGCCGTCTTGAAGGCGGGCCGCGGGTCGCGCCCCGGCTTCTCCAGCTCGCGCAGAATGTCCGTCACCGTCGGCAGACCGAACTTCTCGTCGACGAAGTCATCGGGCCGCAGCGACCGCAGCACCGCCGTGTTCCCGACCAGCGACGCCACCTCGCTCCCCGCCGACTTCACCATCCGCCGCACCACCGGATAGGCCTCCGGGTGCACACTGGACGCGTCCAGCGGATCGTCCCCGCCCCGGATCCGCAGGAAGCCCGCACACTGCTCGTACGCCTTCGGCCCGAGCCGCGCGACGCTCTTCAGCTGGGACCGTGACGTGAACGGCCCGTTCGCGTCCCGGTGCGCCACGATGTTCTCCGCGAGCCCGGAGGAGATGCCGGAAACCCGCGAGAGCAGCGGCGTGGACGCCGTGTTGACGTCGACACCGACACCGTTCACACAGTCCTCGACCACCGCGTCCAGCGACCGGGACAACTTCATTTCGGACAGATCGTGCTGGTACTGCCCGACCCCGATCGACTTCGGGTCGATCTTCACCAGCTCGGCCAGCGGGTCCTGCAGCCGCCGTGCGATCGACACCGCCCCGCGCAGCGACACATCCATGTCCGGCAGCTCCTGCGAGGCGAACGCCGACGCCGAGTACACGGACGCGCCCGCCTCGGACACCATCACCTTGGTGAGGTTCAACTCCGGGTGTCTGGTGATGAGTTCACCGGCGAGCTTGTCCGTCTCGCGGGACGCCGTACCGTTGCCGATCGCGATCAGGTCGACCGAGTGCTCCTTGGCGAGCCGGGCCAGCCTGGCCAGCGCCTCGTCCCACTTGTTCGCGGGTACGTGCGGATAGATCACGTCCGTGGCGACGGCCTTGCCTGTCGAGTCCACCACTGCCACCTTCACGCCCGTACGGAATCCGGGGTCCAGCCCCAGCGTCGCGCGTGTGCCGGCCGGGGCGGCGAGCAGCAGGTCGCGCAGGTTCGCGGCGAACACGTTGACCGCCTCGTCCTCCGCGACCGTACGCAGCCGAAGGCGCACGTCGATGCCGAGGTGCACCAGGATCCGGGTCCGCCAGGCCCAGCGCACGGTGTCCTTGAGCCACTTGTCGCCGGGACGGCCGCGCTCGGCGATCCCGAAACGATGGGCGATGATCCCCTCGTACGAGGAAGGGCCCTCCGTCGGCTCCTCCGGCTCCAGGACCAGGTCGAGGACATCCTCCTTCTCGCCGCGCAGCATCGCGAGGATACGGTGCGAGGGCAGGGCGGTGAAGGGCTCGGCGAAGTCGAAGTAGTCGGAGAACTTCGCGCCCGCCTCCTCCTTGCCCTCCTTCACCTTCGCGGCCAGCCGCCCGCGCACCCACATGCGCTCGCGCACCTCGCCGATCAGATCGGCGTCCTCCGAGAACCGCTCGGTGAGGATCGCCCGGGCACCGTCCAGCGCGGCCTGCGGATCGGAGACGCCCTTGCCGGCGTCGACGAAGGCCGCAGCAGCGGCGAGCGGGTCGACGGACGGGTCCCCGAGCAGCCCCTCGGCCAGCGGCTCCAGGCCCGCCTCGCGCGCGATCTGCGCCTTCGTCCGCCGCTTCGGCCTGAACGGCAGGTAGATGTCCTCCAGGCGCGCCTTCGTCTCGGCGCCGCGGATCTGCGCCTCGACCTCGGGCGTCAGCTTGTCCTGCTCGCGCACCGACTCGAGGATCGCGGCCCGCCGCTCCTCCAGCTCCCGCAGATAGCGCAGCCGCTCCTCCAACGTGCGCAGCTGCGCATCGTCGAGCATCTCGGTCGCTTCCTTGCGGTAGCGGGCGATGAAGGGCACCGTCGAACCACCGTCGAGCAACTCGACGGCGGCCCTCACCTGCCGCTCCCGTACGCCGAGTTCCTCGGCGATCCTGCCTTCGATGGACCCTACTTCGATGGACCCGGGTGTCGTCACGATCCCGTACCGCCTTCTCCACTGAGGTTGCGCGGCAATTGTGGCAGGTGGCACCGACATTCGGGGATCAGGGCGCCACACGGCACCCCAGGGACCGCCGAGACCGGTCCTCGGGCCCACCGCACGCCGGCTGTGGCAGGAAAGGTGGGAAACTCGTCATTGCCGCCATCGCCCCCGCCCGCCAAGAATCGGGGGCATGGCGCAGCGAACCGTCCTCGTCGTCCTCTTCGAGGGCGTCCAGAGCCTCGATGTCACCGGCCCCGTCGAGGTGCTCGCACAGGCCTCCACCGGGCACCCGGGCAGCTACCGCATCCGTACGGCCTCGGCGACCGGTGAGCCGGTACGCACCTCCAGCGGCCTCACCCTCGTACCGGACGGGGCTCTCGCCGACGCACCCGCACCGCACACCCTGCTGGTCCCGGGCGGCCCGGGCACCCGCCCCGCCGACCCGCGCCTGGTCGACTGGCTGCGCGAGCACGGGCCGCGCCCGGAACGGCTGGTGTCCGTCTGCACGGGAGCGATCCTGCTCGCCGCCGCCGGTCTCCTGGACGGTCTGCGCGCGACCACCCACTGGGCGTACTGCGACAGGCTCGCCCGCGACCACCCGGCCGTCGAGGTCGACCCAGAGCCCATCTACGTACGCGACGGCCGGGTGGCGACGTCGGCCGGTGTCACCGCCGGGATTGATCTCGCCCTCGCGCTCGTGGAGGAGGACCTCGGCCGCGACACCGCGCTCGCCGTCGCCCGCCATCTGGTCGTCTTCCTGCGCCGGCCGGGAAACCAGGCCCAGTTCAGCGCCCAGCTCGCCGTCCAGACCGCTCGGCGTGAGCCGCTGCGCGAGGTCCAGCACTGGATCTCCGAACACCCGGACGACGACCTGAGCGTCGAGTCCCTCGCCGCCCGCGCCCGGCTCTCACCCCGCCACTTCGCCCGCGCCTTCCGCACCGAGACCGGCATGACCCCCGGCCGGTACGTCGACCGGGTCCGCCTCGAACACGCCCGCCGCCTCCTGGAGGACACCTCCGACGGCATCGAGGGAATCTCGCGCGCCAGCGGCTACGGCACCCCGGAGGCCATGCGCCGCGCCTTCGTCAGAAGCCTCGGCACGGCCCCGGCCGAGTACCGCCCCCGTTTCCACCCCGCACCCACCACCCTCTGAGAGGCACACCATGCAGATCGCCCTGGTGCTCTTCGACCGCTTCACCGCCCTCGACGCCGTCGGCCCGTACGAGATCCTCAGCCGGCTCCCGGACGCGGAGACCGTCTTCGTCGCCGAGGAGACCGGGCCCGTCCGCAACGACAGCGGCACCCTCGCTCTCACCGCCGACCGCGCCCTGACCGACGTACCGAACCCCGACATCGTGGTCGTTCCCGGCGGCCCGGGCCAGGCCGCGCAGATGACGAACGAGGCCCTGTTCGGCTGGCTGCGCACCGCCGACACCACCAGTACCTGGACGACCTCCGTGTGCACGGGCTCCCTGCTCCTGGCCGGCGCCGGACTGCTCGCCGGCCGCCGCGCGGCCTCGCACTGGCTGGCCCTGGAACAACTCCCGCGGTACGGCGCCGAACCGACGGGGGAGCGGGTCGTGACGGACGGCAAGTACGTCACGGCCGCCGGCGTCTCCTCCGGCATCGACATGGCCCTCACGCTGTCCGGCCGGATCGCGGGCGACGAGCACGCACAGGGCGTACAGCTGTGGACGGAGTACGACCCGCAGCCGCCCTACGACGCCGGCGCCCCGCACAGGGCGCCCGCGCACGTGGTCGAACTGCTCCGCTCCCGCAGCCGGTTCACGGTGCGGTAGGCGACACCGGCCCGGTCCAGGAGAAGTCCGGGCGACGGCGCTCCAGGAAGGCGGCGACCCCCTCCGCGGCCTCGCCGCTGTCACGGGCCTGCTCGGCCCAGTACGCGTCCCGGTCCATGCGTCCGTTCGCGAACTCCTTCGCCGCCGCCTGGGTGAGCCGCGAGCGCGAGGTGAGGACGCGGGTGAACTCGGCGACCCGCTTGTCGAGTTCACCCGCGGGCAGCACCTCGTCGAGGAACCCGGTGCGCAGCGCCCGCTCCGTGTCGATCAACTCGCCCGAGAACAGCAGGTACTTGGCCGTCGCCGGACCCACCAGGGCCGCCAACCGCCGGGTGGACGACGCCGGATACACCAGCCCCAGCTTCGCCGGAGTCACCCCGAACAGCGCCCCCTCCTCGGCGAACCGGAGATCGCAGGCCGCCGCGAGCTGTGCCCCGCCGCCCACACAGTGCCCGCGAACCGCCGCGAGCACCGGTTTCGGAAAGGCCGCGAGCGCGTCCTCCGCCAGGACGGCCAGCCGCTGCGCTTCCCCGGGCGAGCCCTGGAGCGTCGAGATGTCGGCCCCCGCGCAGAAGGTTCCGCCGGCGCCGGTGAGCACCAGGACACGGACGTCCGGATCCGCGGCCAGGGTGGCGAGCAGCGGCGGCAGCGCCCGCCACATGCCGGCCGTCATGGCGTTGCGCTTGGCCGGGTGGCGGATGACGACGGTGGCGATCCCGTCGGCGGCACTGTGGATCAGCTGCGGCTCCATGCGCCGGATCGTATCCGCCGGTGGCGGACGTCCGACGAGGGCGGCACCGAAACCCGTACAACCCGAATAGTTCACGAAGTCGGCACGACGTGACCACGTTCAGTCACATATGGGCGTGTGGTCCATGCGATCCGTCAGAAGTGTTCGATACCTGCTGACTTCTGTTCAGTTCTCCGGTGGGGACGCATCGTTGCCAACACTCGTCGTGTGGTGACAATCGAGTGCGAGGGCGGCGACCGGACGATGGAGAACCATGGGCGAGAGTCCGACTCACGCCCAGCGGACGACGCGGTGCCCGTGGAGCACAGACCCCCGGATCCGCTTCCCTACGAAGGGGTCTGGAGGTTCACCGCGCCCGCTGTGGACGCCTCCGTCCCGCAGGCGCGGCACGCTGTCCGGGACCTGCTGTACCGGCAGGGCGTGCCCGCCTCGCCGGACCTGGTGCACGGGCTGCTGCTGATCGTCTCGGAGCTGGCGACGAACGCCGTCCGGCACGCGGCGCTCCTGTCGCCGACGCTCGCCGTGGAGGTCGCCGTCGGCGCCGAGTGGGTGCGGGTGTCGGTGGAGGACAACCACCCCTACCGCCCGACGGCCCTGGAGGCCGACCACGGCCGGACCGGAGGCCGCGGTCTGCTCCTCGTCCGCGAGGTCGCCAGGGAGGCGGGCGGGGTGTGCGACATCGAGCACACGGCGAGCGGCGGCAAGGTCGTGTGGGCGGCCCTGCCGCTCAAACCCGCCCAAGTACTGCCGTAGCCGTCACCAGCCGGCGGACGGGCCCGTCAGCTCCCGGACCGCCGGACGTGCCGCGTCCAGCACGGTCATGAACCAGGCCGAGAACGGGTCCTTCGCATGCCGCTCCGCCAACTCGGCCGGAGTCACATAGGCCGTGTCCCCGACCTCCTCGGAGTCCGGCGCGAGCGGTGACTGCACCATCCCGACGAACAAGTGGTTGTACTCCTGCTCCACCAGACCCGACTCCGGGTCGGGGTGGTTGTAGCGGACCGTGCCCGCCTCGGCGAGCAGCGACGGGGAGATTCCCAGCTCCTCGTACGTCCGCCGGGCCGCCGCGGCGAAGGGGGCCTCACCGGGGTAGGGGTGGCCGCAGCACGTGTTGGACCAGACGCCGGGGGAGTGGTACTTGCCCAGCGCGCGCTGCTGGAGCAGCAGCCGGCCCTGCTCGTCGAAGAGGAACACGGAGAAGGCCCGGTGCAGCAGGCCCGGTGGCTGGTGGGCGGAGAGCTTCTCGGCGGTACCGATCGTGGTGCCGTTCTCGTCGACCAGCTCAAGCAAGATCGCTTCTGCGGTGCCGTTCGACGAACTGTTGTGCGTCGCGGTGGCAGGTGTGATCGGCATACCCATCCTTCGCCTCGGTCTTCGAGCCCCAAGTCTGCCGTACGAATCCGGCACTCCCGGCACTTCGCGGCGCCCCCCCCGCATGTCCGGCGGGAAAGCGGCCGGACGGTGACCGGACAGTCCATCGTGCCTTCTTCCCCCGCCCGGGAACCGCCCGCGAGGGGGGCTTGAAGAAGGAGACGCGGGCGCGCGCCGGACGGCTGCGTTCCACCGGCGACGAGCACACGGCCGGTTCAGTGACAGATGGACTCGTGCTCCGCGTGCCCGCCCGGCTCCAGCTGGAAGGTGCAGTGCTCCACGTCGAAGTGGTCGCCCAGGCAGCCCTGGAGCTCGTGCAGCATCTTCTCGTGCCCGATCCCGCTCAGCACCTCCGAACTGACGACCACGTGCGCCGACAGCACCGGCATCCCGGAGGTGATCGTCCAGGCGTGCAGATCGTGTACGTCCTCCACCCCGGGCAGGGCCAGTATGTGGGCCCGCACGTCCGCCATGTCGACACCCCGGGGCGCCGCCTCCAGGAGCACGTTCAGGGTCTCGCGCAGCAGCTTCCAGGTGCGCGGGACGATCATCAGGCCGATGACGACCGAAGCGACGGGGTCGGCTC
Organism: Streptomyces sp. ADMS; assembly: GCF_033441795.1. Taxonomy (NCBI): domain Bacteria; kingdom Bacillati; phylum Actinomycetota; class Actinomycetes; order Kitasatosporales; family Streptomycetaceae; genus Streptomyces; species Streptomyces sp. ADMS. Next base: position 67,313 of record NZ_JAVFVX010000034.1, read on the forward strand.
GCTGCCAGCCCGTCGCCATGATGACCACCGCCGAGATCAGCACGGCCAGCGAGCCCAGCGCGTCCGCGGCGACCTCCAAAAAGGCCCCCCGCACGTTCAGGCTCTCCTTCTGCCCGCGCATCAGCATCGACAGCGAGATCATGTTCGCCACCAGGCCGATCAGACCGAAGACGACCGTCACCCCGCCCTCGGTCTCCGCGGGCGTGATGAAGCGCTGGATGGCCTCGTACAGGACGTATCCGCCGACGCCGAGCAGCAGCAGGCAGTTGGCGAGCGCGGCCAGGATCTCGGCGCGGGCGTATCCGAAGGTGCGGTTGCCGGCCGACGGGCGGTTCGCGAAGTGGATCGCGAGCAGCGCCATGCCGAGGCCCAGCGCGTCCGTCGCCATGTGCGCCGCGTCCGCGATGAGCGCGAGCGAGTCGGCGGCGATCCCGCCGACGACCTCGACCACCATGACGGTGAGCGTGATCGCCAGCGCGAAACGCAGCCGCCCGCGGTACGCCGCTGCCGCCGTACCCGTGGTCGGCGCGCCGTGCGCGTGCCCGTGATCATGCCCAGCCCCCATGGAAGCCGCCTCCTGTGTCGCCCGAATCCCGCCCCGCGATCACAGTGAACTACGGGTGGGGGGTATGTGGCAACGCGGCATTGAACACCGTTGTCATGTGCCCTGACCTGCGAAAACGAATCGCAGGTCAAGAGGAGCGGGGATCGCTCGGGGAGACGCGGCGGAGGGGGTCGCGGTAATTGTCGGCCGGCGCCGTGGTTTGTGCGCGGCTCGCCGGGTCGCTGATGATGATCGGGCCGAGGGGGCTGCCGGTCCGCTCTGTGAACAGGGCCTTGAGCAGCCGGTGAACACTGCCGCGGCCTCATCCGATAGCCTCTGCCGACATGCTGCCCGGCCACCGTGGGTCAGGGTCCCCCACCATCATGTACATGACCGGCGCACACGCGTCGGTGTCCAGGGAGTGAGTTCGGTTGCCGACCGCCATCCTCACGGGTCAGCCGGTTCCCGGATCGTCGATCGAGGACGATCTGCGGTCCCTCGGCTTCGACGTGCGGAGCGCGACCGGCGTCGCCGCCACCGAGACCCTCCTCGCCGAGTCGCCCTGCGACGAACGGGTCGCCGTCGTCGACGCCCGTTTCGTCGGCCACCTCCACTCGCTGCGCCTCGGCCTCACCGACCCGCGCTTCCCGCTCGCCGCCGTACCGGGCGCCCTGACGGCACAGCCCGGAGCAGGCCGCACGGCCCTGACCCGCGTACTGGCCCGGGAGATCTCCGCGAGCGGCGACGCCCCGCAGACCCCCGGCACGGCCCGCTCCTCCGTCGCCGTGGACAGCCTCGCCGACCGCATCGCCCTCGCCCTTGCCGCGGACGGCACCGACGTCCACCGCCCCGAGCTGGGCAGCCTGACCGCCGCCGTCCCCGCAGACCCCCAGGCCCTGGCCGAGGCACGGCAGGCCGTCGCCGCCGTCGACGACGAATCCGTACGCCTGAAGTCGGCCGTGAAGTCCCGGGACGGCTTCTTCACCACCTTCTGCGTCAGCCCGTACTCCCGCCATCTCGCCCGCTGGTGCGCCCGCCGCGGTCTCACCCCGAACCAGGTCACCACCGCCTCGCTGCTCACCGCGCTGATCGCGGCCGGCTGCGCTGCCACCGGCACCCGCGGCGGCTTCGTCACGGCGGGCGTGCTCCTGCTGGTCTCCTTCGTCCTGGACTGCACGGACGGCCAGCTCGCCCGCTACTCCCTCCAGTACTCGACGCTCGGCGCCTGGCTGGACGCCACCTTCGACCGCGCCAAGGAGTACGCCTACTACGCGGGCCTCGCCCTCGGGGCGGCGCGCGGCGGGGACGACGTATGGGCGCTCGCCCTCGGCGCGATGGTCCTGCAGACCTGCCGGCACGTCGTCGACTTCTCCTTCAACGAGGCCAACCACGACGCCACCGCCAACACCAGCCCCACGGCCGCCCTCTCCGACCGCCTCGACAGCGTCGGCTGGACGGTCTGGGTGCGGCGGATGATCGTCCTGCCGATCGGCGAGCGCTGGGCCCTGATCGCCGTCCTCACAGCGCTCACGACCCCCCGGACCACCTTCACCGTGCTGCTCATCGGCTGCGGTTTCGCGGCCACGTACACCACGGCGGGGCGCGTACTGCGCTCTTTCACCCGCAGGGCCCACCGCACCGAACGGGCGACGCGAGCACTGGCGGACCTCGCGGACAGCGGGCCGCTCGCGGAGCTGATCGGGCGCATTCCCATGCGTACACCGGTCAGCTCGCGCTTCGTCGCAGCGCTGGAAGGCGCGGTGCTGGTGGTCGGCGCGGTGTGGCTGTGCTCCTACGGCAGCCCGGTGCCCGTCGTCTTCGCCGTGCTGTACGTGCTCAGCTCGGGCGGCGCGGTCGCTGCGCCCCTCTCCGGCCGCCTCGACTGGCTCGTCCCCCCGCTCTTCCGGGCCGCCGAATACGGCACAGTCCTCATCCTCGCGGGCAAAGTGGAGGTAAACGGAGCACTTCCCGCGGCTTTCTGCCTCGTGGCCGCCGTCGCCTACCATCACTACGACACGGTGTACCGCATCCGTGGCAACGCCGGAGCGCCGCCGCGCTGGCTGGTACGGGCGAGCGGAGGGCACGAGGGCCGGACGCTGGTGGTCGTCGTACTGGCCGCGCTGCTCAGTGCCTCGCAGTTCGTGGTCGCGCTCACGGTCCTCGCCGTGGCCGTGGCCCTGCTGGTGCTCGTCGAGAGCATCCGCTACTGGGTGACCGCCCACCAGGGCGGCGCGCCCGCCGTACACGACGAAGGAGAACCCGCATGATCGGCCTAGTGCTGGCGGCCGGCGCCGGACGGCGTCTGCGCCCCTACACCGACAGCCTGCCCAAGGCTCTCGTGCCGGTCGGCCCCGCGGGTGACCAGGACGGCCCCACCGTCCTCGACCTCACCCTCGCCAACTTCGCCGAGATCGGCCTCACCGAGGCCGCGATCATCGTCGGCTACCGCAAGGAAACCGTGTACGAGCGGCAGGCGGCCCTGGAGAAGAAGTACGGGCTGAAGCTCACCCTCATCGACAACGACCGCGCCGAGGAGTGGAATAACGCCTACTCCCTCTGGTGCGGCCGGGACGCCCTCGCCGACGGAGTGATCCTCGCCAACGGCGACACCGTGCACCCCGTCTCCGTCGAGCGCACACTGCTCGCCGCGCGCGGTGACGGGAAGCGGATCATCCTGGCTCTCGACACGGTGAAGCAGCTCGCCGACGAGGAGATGAAGGTGGTCGTGGACCCGGAGAAGGGTGTGCGGAAGATCACCAAGCTGATGGACCCGGCGGAGGCCACCGGCGAGTACATCGGCGTCACCCTCATCGAGGGCGCCGCCGCGGCCGAACTGGCCGACGCCCTGAAGACCGTGTGGGAGACCGACCCCCAGCAGTTCTACGAGCACGGTTACCAGGAGCTCGTCGACCGCGGTTTCCGGATCGACGTGGCGCCCATAGGCGAGGTCCCGTGGGTGGAGATAGACAACCACGACGATCTCGCCCGGGGACGGGAGATCGCGTGCCGGTACTGACGAGACTGATCCCCTCGCCGGTCGTCGTCGACATCCGCCGGGGGGCCCTGGACCATCTGGCGGACGTGCTGTTCGACCAGCGGATCTCACACTCCGGAAAGATCGCCGTCGCGATCAGCGCCGGCTCCGGCGCCAGGCTGCGCGCGCGGCTCGCCCCGGCACTGCCCGGCGCGAGCTGGTACGAGGTCGCCGGCGGCACCATCGACGACGCGATCAGGCTGGGCGACGCGATCAAGTCCGGCCACTACGACGCCGTGGTCGGCCTCGGCGGCGGCCGGATCATCGACTGCGCCAAGTTCGCCGCCGCCCGCGTCGGTCTGCCCCTGGTCGCCGTCGCCACCAACCTCGCGCACGACGGTCTGTGCTCCCCGGTCGCCACCCTCGACAACGACGCGGGGCGCGGCTCGTACGGCGTGCCGAACCCGATCGCCGTCGTCATCGACCTCGACGTGATCCGTGAGGCGCCGGCGCGGTTCGTGCGCTCCGGGATCGGCGACGCCATGTCGAACATCTCCGCGGTCGCCGACTGGGAACTGGCCAGTGAGGTCAACGGCGAGAAGATCGACGGGCTCGCCGCCGCCATGGCCCGCCAGGCCGGCGAGGCCGTGCTGCGCCACCCCGGCGGGGTCGGCGACAACGCGTTCCTCCAGGTACTGGCCGAGGCACTGGTCCTCACCGGTATCGCCATGTCGGTGTCGGGCGACTCCCGCCCGTCCTCCGGCGCCTGTCACGAGATCAACCACGCCTTCGACCTGCTGTACCCCAGACGGGCCGCCAGCCACGGGGAACAGTGCGGCCTCGGCGCCGCCTTCGCCATGTACCTGCGGGGTGCGGTTGAGGAGGCGGCGTACATGGCCGAGGTACTGCGCCGGCACGGACTGCCGGTGCTGCCGCAGGAAATCGGCTTCACCACGGACGAGTTCGTACGGGTCGTCGAGTACGCCCCGCAGACCCGACCCGGTCGCTACACGATCCTGGAACACCTCGACCTCACGAACGACCAGATCAAGGACACGTACGCGGACTATGTCAAGGCCATCGGTAGCTGAACTACGCCCCGTCGTCCACCCCGAAGGGGTGAAGGACCGGCGCAGCGGCGAGCACTGGGCGGGACGCCTCTACATGCGCGAGGTGTCCCTGCGGGTCGACCGCTACCTGGTGGACACCAGGATCACGCCCAACCAGCTCACGTACCTGATGGTCGTCGCGGGCGGTCTGGCGGGCGCGTCTCTCCTGGTGCCGGGCCTCACCGGGGCGGTCCTGGCCGCCGTACTGATGCAGCTGTACCTGCTCCTCGACTGCGTCGACGGGGAACTCGCCCGCTGGCGGAACCAGACCTCGATCACCGGCGTGTACCTCGACCGCATCGGCCACTACCTCTGCGAGGCCGCCCTGCTGATCGGCTTCGGGCTGCGCGGCGCCGACCTGTGGGACGGCTCCGGGCGCCCCGAGTGGCTCTGGGCGTTCCTCGGCACCCTGGCCGCCCTCGGCGCGATCCTGATCAAGGCGGAGACCGACCTGGTGGACGTCGCGCGGTCCCGCAGCGGCCTGGCCGCCGCCAAGGAGGAGCTGTCGGTGCCGCGCTCCGAGGGGCTCGCCCTGGCCCGTAAGGCCGCCGCCGCCCTCAAGTTCCACCGGCTGATCGGCGGCATCGAGGCGAGCCTGTTCATCCTCTTCGTGGCGATCCTCGACCTGTTCGGCGGCGACCTGTTCTGGACCCGCCTCGGCATCGTGGTGCTGGCCGGCATCGCGATCCTGCAGACCGTGCTGCACCTCGTGTCGATCCTCGCGTCGAGCAGGCTGCGGTGAGCAGCGGGATGAGGGTCGGCGCGGTCGTCATCACCATGGGCAACCGCCCCGGCGAACTGCGCGCCCTCGTCGACTCGATCGCCAAGCAGGAGGGCGACCCGGTCCAGGTCGTGGTGGTCGGCAACGGCTCGCCCGTCCCGGACCTCCCCGAGGGCGTACGGAGCATCGAGCTGCCCGAGAACCTCGGCATCCCCGGTGGACGCAACGTCGGCATCGAGGCGTTCGGCCCGGCCGGCGGCGACGTCGACATCCTGATGTTCCTGGACGACGACGGCCTCCTCGGCCGCCAGGGCACCGCCGAACTGTGCCGCCGGGCCTTCACCGCCGACCCGGAACTGGGCATCATCAGCTTCCGCATCGCCGACCCCGACTCCGGGCTCACGCAGCGCCGCCACGTGCCCCGCCCGGGCACCACGGACCCGATGCGCAGCTCCCGAGTCACCAGTTTTCTGGGCGGCGCCAACGCCGTCCGTACGAAGGTCTTCGCCGAAGTGGGCATGCTTCCCGAGGAGTTCTTCTACGCCCATGAGGAGACCGACCTGGCCTGGCGGGCCCTCGACGCGGGCTGGATGATCGACTACCGGGCCGACATGCTGCTCCACCACCCGGCGACCGCTCCCTCGCGGCACGCGGTCTACCACCGCATGGTCGCCCGCAACCGCGTCTGGCTGGCCCGCCGCAACCTCCCGGCCCCCCTCGTACCCGTCTACCTGGGCGACTGGCTGCTTCTCACACTCCTCCGCCGACCATCCCGCCCGGCGCTCAGAGCCTGGTGGGGCGGGTTCAAGGAGGGCCTGACCACCCCGTGCGGTCCCCGCCGGCCCATCCGGTGGCGTACGGTGTGGCGGCTGACCCGACTGGGCCGACCCCCAGTGATCTGACAAGCTCTCCCTGAGAGCCCTCGCGGGCCGACCGATCCCGTTCGCCGGCCCGCGCCCTGCCCCCGTTCAGCTGCGCATATTGAAGACGAAAGTTTCCATTTGTGAGTGAGACAACGCATGACGGCGGTGTCGCGGTGAGCGACCGACCGTCACCCGACGACGGCCTCTCCGCGGCCGGACTCGCCGCGAAGTACGGGCTCGCCGTGAGCGGCGCCCGCCCCCGACTCGTCGAGTACGTCCGCCAGCTCTGGGGACGGCGTCACTTCATCCTCGCCTTCTCGCAGGCGAAACTGACCGCTCAGTACAGCCAGGCCAAACTCGGCCAGCTGTGGCAGGTGGCCACACCGCTGCTGAACGCGGCCGTGTACTTCTTCATCTTCGGCGTGATCCTCGAAGCCGACCGTGGCATGCCCCGCGAGGTGTACGTCCCGTTCCTCGTCACGGGCGTCTTCGTGTTCACCTTCACGCAGAGCTCGGTGATGGCGGGCGTACGCGCGATCTCCGGCAACCTCGGCCTGGTGCGCGCCCTGCACTTCCCGCGCGCCGCCCTGCCGGTCTCCTTCGCGCTCCAGCAGCTCCAGCAGCTGCTGTTCTCGATGATCGTGCTGTTCTTGGTGGCGATCGGCTTCGGCAGTTACCCCACGGCCTCCTGGGTGCTGATCGTCCCGGCGCTGATACTCCAGTTCTTCTTCAACACCGGCCTCGCGCTGATCATGGCCCGGTGGGGCGCGTCGACCCCGGACCTCGCCCAGCTGATGCCGTTCGTGCTGCGTACCTGGATGTACGCGTCCGGCGTGATGTTCTCCATCCCGGTGATGCTGGCCGACAAGCCGCAGTGGCTCGCCGACGTTCTCCAGTGGAACCCGGCCGCCATCTACATGGACCTGATGCGCTTCGCGCTCGTCGACGGCTACGGCTCGGAGAACCTGCCGCCGCACGTCTGGGCGGTCGCGGGCGGCTGGTCCGTGCTCGTCGCCGTCGGCGGCTTCGTGTACTTCTGGAAGGCGGAGGAGAGGTACGGCCGTGGCTGACCCGATTCCCGGGGACAGGATCCCCACTGTCATCGCGGACGAACTCCACATCGTCTACCGCGTCAACGGCGCCAAGACCGGCAGGGGCAGCGCCACCGCCGCCCTCAGCCGCATCGTCAGGCGCGGCGAATCGCCCGGCGTCCGCAAGGTCCACGCCGTACGGGGCGTCTCCTTCGTCGCCTACCGCGGTGAGGCCGTCGGCCTGATCGGCTCCAACGGCTCCGGCAAGTCGACCCTGCTGCGCGCCATCGCCGGCCTGCTCCCCGCCGAGAGCGGTCATGTGTACACGGACGGGCAGCCCTCTCTCCTCGGCGTCAACGCCGCCCTGATGAACGACCTCACGGGCGAACGGAACGTCGTATTGGGCGGCCTCGCGATGGGTATGTCCCGCGAGGAGATCAGGGAGCGCTACCAGCAGATCGTCGAGTTCTCCGGCATCAACGAGAAGGGCGACTTCATCACCCTGCCGATGCGCACCTACTCCTCCGGCATGGCGGCGCGGCTGCGCTTCTCCATCGCGGCCGCCAAGGACCACGACGTACTGATGATCGACGAGGCCCTGGCGACCGGCGACCGGTCCTTCCAGAAGCGCTCCGAGGACCGCATCCGCGAGCTGCGCAAGCACGCCGGCACGGTGTTCCTCGTCAGTCACAACAACAAGTCCATCCGCGACACCTGCGACCGCGTCCTGTGGCTGGAACGCGGCGAACTCCGCATGGACG
>NZ_JAVFVX010000350.1:0-864 GCF_033441795.1 Streptomyces sp. ADMS
GGTAGTTGACGTAGCAGCCGTCGGTCACGGCGTTCGGGACCGGTACGCCGCCGGTCCCGGCGTACACCCCGTGGAAGAACTCCCGTATCCAGGCGAGCGACTTGGGCTCGTCCGCCGGGTCGGTCCACCAGATCATCCAGGCGGCCTTGTACGCGGCCTCGCGGTGCGGGGCGGCGGTGGCGTCCGGGGCGACCGCGTTGACCTTGCCGCCGAAGGAGCTGAGCAGCACGGAGGCGGTGGGGTTGACGAGGTCGGTGCGGGTCAGGTGCCGGTAGAACTCGCTGATGTGCGCGTCCGGCATGGCCGTGCGGTAGTACGCCGACTTGAAGTCGCCCTGGAGACTGGGGTCGTTCAGGGTCGGGTTGGTGGTGCCCAGGTACCGGGCGGCCTGGAGCCAGGGCATCCGGCGGGGCTCGGCGAGCTCCGGCATGGCGGGCAGTTCTCCCATGGGAGTGCTGAGCGGCTCGTGCGCCACGTCCAGGCCGGCTGTCATGGCCGCCAGGAAGTCGTCCAGGATCCCGTCCGCGTTCGGGACGGTCGCGTCGGCCTGGGTGATGAGACCGATGTAGCCGTTGGACTTGTGGTTCAGGGCCAGCATGCTGACCAGGTTGTCGTTGGGGGTACCCGGCTTGAGGTTCTTGGCGTGCCAGTCTCCGTAGTTCTTCACCAGGCGGGCGAAGCGCGCCTCGGTCATCTCCGCCCACGGCCAGGCGATCGCGCTGACCAGCACCTCGGCCGGCGGCTGCGGCAGCAGCGCGGACGGGTCGGTGCCGGTGGAGCCGGGCGAGCGGAACCAGAACCGGGTGATGACACCGAAGTTGCCGCCGCCACCGCCGGTGTGGGCCCACCACAGCTCACGGTTGG
>NZ_JAVFVX010000351.1:0-856 GCF_033441795.1 Streptomyces sp. ADMS
CTCTCAGGCTAACCCCGCAGAACGGGACGTCTCACCCAAGGCTGACAGAGAGGGAGGAGGTCGCCCGCATGGTGCTCTTCATCGCCGCCGACGCCACCTACTCCACCGGCACGGAGTTCATCCTGGACGGCGGCGTCACCGCTGGCCCACCGACCGCTCTGACGCCCGACCACTGATGGGGCTGCAGCACCAGATCGTCGACCTGTCCGTCTCTCACCAACGCGAGTACAGGTGCTGGATCTCGTGGCCCGCTGTGGCCGGAAGCCGCCAGCGTCGACCCGAGCGGCACCTGCAGGCAGCGGCTGTCCAGGCGCTGGCGGCCGTCCGCTTCGGCAGGAGGCCCCTCATGGGTGAACAGCAACCCCTCGCCCCTGGCGAGGCGTGGCGGGCACTGGCCGCTTGCTTCTGAAATGTGGTGCTTACGATCAGCCGCCCGAATAACGCCAGGGCCGAGACGGTGACGTTTTCGGGTTGTCCGCTGCTCCGGTCCCACTCGTTCTTTCGGCAGACGGACCCGGCGCCGCGCGAAGCAGCAGCGGTACGGTGGCGAGATATCTCCGCACGAGTGCACACAAGCGGCGCAGGGTTGACGAGTGTGTGCTAGATGGTCAGGCGCTCGGAGGGTTCCGGTGTGCGAGTTGCACTGGCAGAGACGCCGCCGGCCGTCAGCGAGGCGGGTGAGACGGGAGGGCATCGGCAGTGACGGCCTCGGTCTTGGCTGCGTCGGCGAGGGCCGCGGCAGCGGCTTCGGCGGCCTGAGCCTTGTCGTTGGCGGCCTGGGCAACCATGTCGTCCGAGGGCTTCTCGCGGGTGGCCGGCGACTGGGGCAGCACCTCGGTGAAGGCGCGGGACACGC
>NZ_JAVFVX010000352.1:0-849 GCF_033441795.1 Streptomyces sp. ADMS
GACCTGAACGAACTCCCGCGAAGTACGGAGCTAGCATCGGGGCATGGGCGAAAACCCCGATAGCGGCGGCAACGACGCCGTTCACGCTCACCTCACCGCCGTCGCTGAGGACTGGGCGGCGGCGATCGTCTCCAACGATGCGGCACGGATCGCGAACTTCATGTCCGACGACTGGGCCATCGTCTCCGAGTCGGGGATCACCTCCAAGGCGGAGTTCCTCGCGTTCGTCGAGTCCGGGCAACTGACGCACTCGGCGATGGCTCTCGTCACCGGGCCCCGGGTCCGCGTCCACGGCGACACCGCGGTGTTGACCGTGCGGATGACGAACACCGCCCATTACGGGGGTCGGCGTTACGACGCCGACGAGTGGACGTCAGACGTGTTCGTGAAACGGAACGGCCGCTGGCTGTGCGTGCTGAGCCACATCACGGCGGTGGCGCCGACGTCGGCGGAGGGCGACCGCTGATCACTCGGGTGGCGTGGCATCGCCCTGCCAGAAGTTCCACTTGTATCCCCAGGGATCGGCAATGGTGAAGGTCCGTGGCCCGTAGGGCTGATCCTTCGGAGGGTCCAGCTCCGTGCCGGCTGCGGCACGCACCCGCTCGAAATGCGCATCGACGTCATCCACGTGCACGATGAGCAGGGCGTTCTTCCCATCGTCGCCCACACCGCCACCGCTGACCCCGATCTTCGTCGCACCGGCATGGATGTCGGCCTCGAACGTCCGTCCCGAATCGTCGCGCCAGCGGATCGTGCCGGTGAAGCCCAGAACCCGCTCCATCCAGTCCAGAGCGGCATCAGCGTCGTCGTACCGCAGATAGGGGGAGACGCCCTTGATCGCCATCCGAT
>NZ_JAVFVX010000353.1:0-827 GCF_033441795.1 Streptomyces sp. ADMS
GCCCACGCACACCAGCCCCGTGACCAGCAACTTCAGCTTGCACACCTCTCACTGGGGCGCCGTACTCGTCGCGAAACATCCTGCAACCCCTTCAACGGGGCGAGGCGGCGGACTCCCGTCCTGACGCGTGGACCACCCGTGACCGGCCCGGCTCGATCACCGTCCCCGCCGGTGGCGACGTCATAGGTCGAGGACACCGGCATCATCCGCGAAGAGCACGCCCCGTGGCTGGACGCCACGGTGTGGATATGCGGCCCACGTCCATGCGCCGACTGGCGAATGTGACGGCCCAGGTTTCCGTCGGGTGGGCGACGCCGAGAGGGCTCTTCGAGGTCCCAGCGCCGCGGTTCTCACAACGCCAAGGACGCTGCCCGCCCGCGCTGCGAGCCCTGGTGAACACGGATTCCTTCACCCCGGTTCAGGGCTGCAGCCCCTGGATCACCGGCCTCACCAAGTGCAGGACCCCGAGGTCACATCTGCGATGGCCGCCTTCCCGATGGGCTGGAGTCGGGCGGCTCGGCCTCTTCGGAGCCCGTATCGTTCGTATCGCCCGTACCCTTCATCGTGTCTACGGCGTCACATAGCGGGCGCCAAACCACTGGAGGCAACACCCCGTGCTGATTGCTCAGCGTCCGTCCCTGACCGAAGAAGTCGTCGACGAGTTCCGCTCGCGGTTCGTGATCGAGCCGCTGGAGCCCGGTTTCGGCTACACACTCGGCAACTCTCTGCGCCGTACGCTCCTCTCCTCGATCCCGGGTGCGGCGGTCACGTCCATCCGTGTCGACGGCGTTCTGCACGAGTTCACCACCGTGCCGGGCGTCAAGGAA
>NZ_JAVFVX010000354.1:0-826 GCF_033441795.1 Streptomyces sp. ADMS
ATGCTCGTCTTGCGCCCGGACTCCAGGTTCTTCATGGAGTGCTCGGTGAACTCCGTCAGGCCGCGTTCAGCGCAGCCATGGGCGACTTCGCCCATGGTGAGGCCGGCGGCCTTGCGCGCTTCCCGCACCGCCTGGGCGATCCGAGCGGTGAACACTGTCGGCCATTGATCAGGTGTCATGGAGACACTTTAGATCGAGAAAAGGCGCCGCTGCAACTACGTGATACATCTTTGGCGGCACCACGACACCAATAACCTTCAGGAGGGCATCGTGATGGCATCTGCTTCGTCTCGTGAGGCGCGAGGGCTGACGAGCGACGAGCTGCTCGCTTTTCCGGCGGTCATCGACCTCGACACCGCGAACCGTGCGCTGATGATCGGCCGCTCCACCGGGTACGGGCTTGCCAAGCAGGGGGAGTACCCGGTCAAGGTGCTGCGTCTCGGCAATGCCTACCGGGTGGTCACCGCCGACCTGCTGAAGCTGCTCGGCCTGGAGCGCCGGCAGTCGGGGGACGGGAAGCCTGAAGCCAGAGCTGACGAACACCGCAGCCACCCACGCAACACGCTCGGCGGCGCACCCTCCGAGTGTCTGTCTGAACTGCTCGCTGCTTGAGCATGCCAACCATGGGGGGATTCTCAAGCGAAGAATCCGGCGAAGCCGGCAAGTGAGAACTTGACGGGTACGCCGTTCGGAAGAATGGCTTCGTTGTGACTCTCGGCGTCGGGTGAAATCCGATTCGGCCGAGCCGGGTCGGTGCCGTAGAGTTCGCCGTACCGACGCGGGGTGGAGCAGCTCGGTAGCTCGCTGGGCTCATAACCCAGAGGTC
>NZ_JAVFVX010000355.1:0-806 GCF_033441795.1 Streptomyces sp. ADMS
AGCAAGGAGACCATCAAGGCCCGCTACACCGCAGCCGAGGCCCAGACCCGCATCACCGAAGCGGTCACCGGCATCGGCGAGGAGATGGGCGATGTCGGCATGGCCATGCAGCGCGCCGAGGACAAGACCGAACAGATGCAGGCCCGCGCCGGAGCACTGGACGAACTGCTCGCCTCCGGCGCCCTGGAGGACGCCACTCTGCCCGCCGGCCGCGACGACATCCAGGCCGAACTCGAGCGCGTCACCGCAGGCGAGGACGTGGACAGGGAACTGGCCCGGATGAAAGCCCAGCTCCCGCCGTCCGCCACCCCGCCGGCCGTAGAAGGCAAGAGCGCGGAGCAGGGCCCGCCGGACCAGGAGGCGACGTCATGATCATGCGGATTCTCGGCGAGGGCCAGTACGAGATCACCGACGAACACCTCGACCGGCTCAACGAGTTGGACGCCTCGCTGCAGTCGGCAGCCGACGCAGGCGACGAGACGGCGTTCGCAACCGCCCTGTCGGCCCTGCTGGACGCGGTGCGCAGCCTCGGCACACCCCTGCCGGACGAGACGATCACACCGTCCGACCTGGTGCTGCCCGACGAGGACACCAGCCTCACACAGGTGCGGGCCCTGCTCTCCGACGAGGGCCTCATCCCGGGGTGATGGCGATGCGCAGCCGATTCGAGCCCGATCGGCAGCTCACCGCCCGGATGCTGGGCACGATGTTCCTGCTCGGGTTGCCGTACGTGGCGTTCGTCGCCGCGCTGATCGTGCTGCTCAAGTCCGTCGTCCTGGTCGTCGTCATCGCCGCCGCGCTGCTGG
>NZ_JAVFVX010000356.1:0-800 GCF_033441795.1 Streptomyces sp. ADMS
GATGTCCTGCCAGGCTTGCTCGGCGTTCTCGGCCAGGCGGTCCAGGTGGCTCTCGTGAGCCCGCTGTTCGGTCCGGCGGGCCTGGTCGCGGGCCTGCTCTTTCTGCCGTGTGTGCTCGCTGCGCACCTCGTGGGCGGCGTCGAGGAGCTCCGCGGCTGAGCGGCGCCGGGAAGCGGTGGACGGTTCGGCCGTACCACGGGACGCGGCGCGGTGGCGGGCCAGCAGAGTGGGGCCCGGCTGCGGGGCGGTGCCCAGGGCCGCGTCCAGCAGCAGGGTGTCCTTCTCGCGTGGTGCCAGGGCTCGGATCCAGGCGGCCAGTGCGTCCTTGTCGATCGCCGGGGAAGGGGCGGCACCGCCGACGCGGGCAGCTGCGGTGAGCAGATGCGGGTCGACGTGCAGGAAGTCCGCCAAGGCCTGCTGCGGACCGGTGAGTTGGGCAAGGCCTGCGGGTACGGGCGGCTCGATGGCGTGGGTGTACTCGTCCTCGTCGACGTCCTCTTCAAGCTCCCAGCGGGTGAGCGCGGAGAGCCAGGCCAGATAGAGGGGGCGCAGGTCGCCCGCGGCGAGTTCGGTACGCAGGGTGGTGAAGGAGGCGAGGGTGAAGGAGGTCTCGAAGTCCCATTCGCCGCCGTCTTCGGACGAGTAGGTGAAGTCGAGAAGGAGGTGCCTTTTTCTGGTCCAGCAGGTCAAGGCGTTTTCCGCGCAGTACGGTTCGGCGCTGCGGGCGGGCAGCAGCGTGGTGGGCAGGCGCAGCATCAGGCGCCGCGAGCCCCAGTTGGCGAAGTACAGGTGGGCGTCGT
>NZ_JAVFVX010000357.1:0-800 GCF_033441795.1 Streptomyces sp. ADMS
GATGTCCTGCCAGGCTTGCTCGGCGTTCTCGGCCAGGCGGTCCAGGTGGCTCTCGCGAGCCCGCTGCTCGGCTCGGCGGGCCTGGGCGCGGGCCTGTTCCTGCTGCCGTGTGTGCTCGCTGCGCACCTCGTGGGCGGCGTCGAGGAGTTCCGCAGCTGAGCGGCGCCGGGCAGCGGTGGACACTTCGGCCGTACCACGGATCGCGGCGCGGTGGCGGGCGAGGAGTACGGGGCCTGGTTGCGGGGCGGTGCCGAGGGCTGCGTCCAGCAGCAGGGTGTCCTTCTCGCGTGATGGCAGGGCTCGGATCCAGGCGGTGAGTGCGTCTTTGTCGATTGCCTGGGAAGGGGTGGCAACACTGGCGCGGGCAGCAGCGGTGAGCAGGTGCGGATCGACGTGCAGGAAGTCCGCCAAGCCCTGCTGCGGGCCGGTAAGTCGGGCAAGACCTGCGGGTACGGGCGGCTCGACGGTGGAGGTGTACTCGCCCTCGTCGACATCCTCCTCCAACTCCCAGCGGGTGAGCGCGGAAAGCCAGGCCAGATAGAGGGGACGCAGGTCGCCCGCGGCGAGTTCGGCACGCAGGGTGGTGAACGAGGCGAGGGTGAAGGAGGTCTCGAAGTCCCACTCGCCGCCGTCTTCGGACGAGTAGGCGAAGTCGAGCAGCAGATGCCCTTTCCTGGTCGAGCAGGTCAAGGCGTCTTCCACACAGTACGGTTCGGCGCTGCGGGCGGGCAGCAGGGTGGTGGGTAGGCGCAGCATCAGGCGCCGCGAGCCCCAGTTGGCGAAGTACAGGTGGGCGTCGT
>NZ_JAVFVX010000358.1:0-800 GCF_033441795.1 Streptomyces sp. ADMS
TTCGACGCCGACAACCCCGGCCAGTGGATGCTCCACTGCCACAACGCCTACCACGCCGAGGCGGGGATGATGACGAACGTCGCCTACCAGGCATGACCTCATGGCCGGGCGGCACGCTTCCCCTTTGCGTACGGGGAGCGCCGTGCGGCGGTTCTGGAGGTGCGCGGTCTGGCGTGGGTGTCACAGCAGAGCACCGGCGCGGCCGTGCTGGGCCGGCGACCGGGCGTGCTGGAGGCCGGGGTCAACCCGGTCGCGCAGTCGGCGACCGTGGTCTTCGATCAGCGGCGGACATCGCTGGCCGCGTTGCGCCGCCGGGTCGGGGAATGCGGCTACCACTGCGCGGGACAGTCGGTGCCCTCGCATGTGTGCGACCCGATGGCCGAACCGGATCCGGCCGCAGCCGTCGCCGAGGACCAGGACGCGGCACACGCGGGCCAGGCCACGCCCGTGGCCCCTCCTGTCGCACCGGAGGAGCGCGCCGAGGCCGAGGGGATCCCGTCGCCGCACGAGGTGATGGGGCACGGCGGGCACGAGGCCATGTCGATGGCGGCGACGGTTGGCCGACATGCGCAACCTCTTCCTGGTGGCGCTTCTGTTCTCGATCCCCGTCGTCATCCGCCCTCGGCGTCGACGTCGACGTGGTCATGCTCACCGGCGACAACCAGGCCACCGCGGAGCGGATCGCGAGCCGCCTCGGCATCGACTCCGTCATCGCCGAGGTCCTCCCCGGGGACAAGGCGGCCAAGGTGGCCGAACTGCAACGCGGCGGCCGCAAGGTCGCCATGGTCGGCGACGGCGTC
>NZ_JAVFVX010000359.1:0-765 GCF_033441795.1 Streptomyces sp. ADMS
CACGCCAACGAGGGAACCGGCGTTGACCTTGGCCGGCAGGCCGATGCAGGGCTTGTTGAGCGAGCCCTGGATGAGCGCCATCTGGGGGCTCATGTTGCCGTACGTGGCCGAGTTGCCGTACTTCTGGATGGCGCCGTTGCCGCTGGTGGAGGTCGTGCCACCGTCGTTGGCGATCGCCATGGCCTGCGGCGCGACCGCGGCGGAGGCACCGATGACGGAAGCGGCGACTGCGGCGGCAGCCATAACCTTCTTGATCACTTGCTAGTCCCTTCGGAAGAAACCCCGTCGACCGGAGCACTCTGATCAACTGCCTTGAGCCCGCATGGTTGCTCCGGTTCACTCCGATGGCCCACAGCGAGGGGTGTTCCCGGGGATACGTGAGTCGGGAGTTTCCACGGATTTCCAGGCCGGGAACGGGCCAACCGGGTGAAGAAGCGAAACCAATCCCTCCGCGTCCGGTTGATGCGAGAGCAGGAACGCGTGTCTCTGCCAGGAAAGGAAAGCAAAATGCTGAAGAAGGCAATGGCCGCGGTGGCGGTAGCCGCTTCTGTCGTCGGGGTCTCGGCGGCGACCGCCCCTCAGGCGCTTGCCACGGCGGACGACGGCGGCACGACGTCCGTCAGCGGGAACGGTGCTGTCTCGAAGTTCGGCAACTCCATGACCAAGGGCGACATGAGCCCGCAGATGAGCCTGGCGCAGGGCACCCTGAACAAGCTCTGCGTCGGTCTGCCCGTCAAGGGCAACGTGGGCTCCGTCGTCGGTGTC
>NZ_JAVFVX010000035.1:0-71595 GCF_033441795.1 Streptomyces sp. ADMS
TCAAGGCAGTGGGGGAGCGTGCCGGGCGTCGCGACGGGGCGAACGCCGCCTGCCGTGGCACTAGCCCGGCCAGTAGGTCCGGGTCCAGGCCGACGGGCCCGGGTGGGACAGAGGCCGGCCGGCGATGCGGGACGGGTCCGCCCACGCGTCCTTCGTGCCCGGTGCGCCGGGCGGGGTGGACGACGCCGCCACGGCGCGGGCCCGGACCACCGCCAGGGCGGCGGCGAGCTCCTCGGGGGTCGGGTTGCCCCGTACGACCTTGATGTTCACAACGGCTCCTGAACGGTCTGGACGCTCTAGAGGGGGATGTTGCCGTGCTTCTTCGGGGGCAGGGACGAGCGCTTCGTACGGAGCTGGCGCAGCCCTCGTACGACATGCCGGCGGGTGTCGGACGGCAGGATCACCGCGTCGACGTAGCCGCGTTCGGCCGCGATGTAGGGGTTGAGGAGGGTGTCCTCGTACTCCCGGATCAGCCGGGCGCGGACCACGTTCAGGTCCTCCCCGTTCGCCTCCGCCTCGGCGATCGTGCGGCGGTGCAGGATGTTGACCGCGCCCTGGGCGCCCATCACGGCGATCTGGGCGGTCGGCCAGGCGAGGTTGAGGTCGGCACCCAGGTGCTTGGAGCCCATGACGTCGTAGGCGCCGCCGAAGGCCTTGCGGGTGATGACCGTGATGAGCGGGACGGTCGCCTCCGCGTAGGCGTAGATCAGCTTCGCGCCCCGGCGGATGATGCCCGTGTGCTCCTGGTCGACGCCCGGGAGGAAGCCGGGCACGTCCACGAAGGTGATGACCGGGACGTTGAAGGCGTCGCAGGTACGGACGAAGCGGGCCGCCTTCTCCGACGCGTCGATGTCGAGGCAGCCCGCGAACTGCATCGGCTGGTTGGCGACGATACCCACCGGACGGCCCTCCACCCGGCCGAACCCGGTGAGGATGTTGGGCGCGAACAGGGACTGCGTCTCGAAGAACTCGGCGTCGTCCAGGACGTGTTCGACCACCGTGTGCATGTCGTACGGCTGGTTCGCGCTGTCCGGGATCAGTACGTCGAGCTCGCGGTCCTCGTCCGTGACGGCGAGGTCCGCCTCCTCCGGGAACAGCGGGGGTTCGCTGAGGTTGTTGGACGGCAGGTACGACAGCAGCTGCTTGACGTACTCGATGGCGTCCTTCTCGTCGCCGGCCATGTGATGCGCCACGCCCGAGGCGGAGTTGTGGGTGCGGGCGCCACCCAGCTCCTCGAAGCCGACGTCCTCGCCGGTGACGGTCTTGATGACGTCCGGGCCGGTGATGAACATGTGCGAGGTCTGGTCGACCATGACCGTGAAGTCGGTGATGGCGGGTGAGTAGACGGCGCCGCCGGCGCACGGCCCCACGACGAGCGAGATCTGCGGGATGACACCGGACGCGTGGGTGTTGCGGCGGAAGATCTCGCCGTACGCGCCCAGCGACGCCACGCCTTCCTGGATACGGGCGCCGCCCGAGTCGTTGATGCCGATGACCGGACAGCCGGTCTTCAGTGCGAAGTCCATGACCTTGACGATCTTCTGGCCGTACACCTCGCCCAGCGCACCGCCGAACACGGTGAAGTCCTGGGAGAACACGGCGACCGGACGGCCGTCGACGGTGCCGTAACCGGTCACCACACCGTCTCCGTACGGGCGGTTGTGCTCCAGCCCGAAGTTGGTCGAGCGGTGCGTGGCGAACTCGTCCAGCTCCACGAACGAGTCCTCGTCGAGGAGCAGTTCGACCCGCTCACGGGCCGTCAGTTTGCCCTTGGCGTGCTGCTTCTCGACAGCCCGTTCCGATCCGGCGTGCGTCGCCGCGTCGACGCGGCGCTGCAGGTCCGCGAGCTTGCCAGCGGTGGTGTGGATGTCGATCTGCTGCGGCTGTACCGGCTCGGCCATCGGGATGCGGCTCCCTGCAAAGAGTGACGTGCTCAGAAGGGGGATGGGCTACTCATCCGTAGCGTAGTGGGGTGCCTACCGATCGGCAGTGCGGTGTTTACCACACCTAGGGTGGTTGCATGACGCCGCGAGATGACTCAGACAGCCCGGACAACTCAGAGGGTTCCGCCGGAAACGACGGGCGCTGGTCCGACCTCGACCGGCCGCCCCTCAACGCCGGCGCCCTGCGCCGGGCGCTGGTCAAGGAGGGCGGGCTCTGGTCCGGAGTGGAGGTCGTCCGCAGCACGGGGTCCACCAACGCCGACCTCGTCGCCCTCGCGACCGCGGGCAAGGCGGAGGAGGGCCTGGTCCTGCTCGCCGAGGAGCAGACCGCCGGGCGCGGGAGGCTGGACCGGCAGTGGACGGCGCCCGCCCGTTCCGGGCTGTTCTTCTCCGTGCTGCTGAAGCCGACGGAGGTGCCGGTGGCCCGCTGGGGATGGCTGCCGCTGCTCACGGGGGTCGCGGTGGCCACGGGGCTGTCACGTGCCGCGGGCGTGGATACGTCCCTCAAATGGCCCAACGACCTGCTGGTGGACGTGGCGGGTGCGGAGCGCAAGGCGGGCGGGATCCTCGCGGAGCGCGCCGGTACCGACGGGGTGGTGATCGGCATCGGCGTCAACGTCACCCTGCGCGAGGACGAGTTGCCGGTGCCGACGGCGGGGTCGCTGGCGCTGGCAGGGGCCGTGGGGACGGACCGGGATCCGCTGCTGCGGGCGGTGCTGCGGTCGCTGGAGCAGTGGTACGTGCGGTGGCGGTCGGTGGCGGGGGATCCCGTGTTGTCGGGGCTGCAGGAGACGTATGCGGCGGGGTGCGCGACGTTGGGGCGGACGGTGCGGGCGGAGTTGCCGGGGGACCGGTCCGTGGTGGGGGAGGCGGTTGCCGTGGACGGGGACGGGCGGCTGGTGCTTGCCACGGGGGAGGGGGTGCAGGAGCCGGTGGGTGCGGGGGACGTGGTGCACCTGAGGTCGGCGTGAGGCTGCACAGGCCTTGTTTCGCCCCCGCCGCCCCCACCCGTCCCATCCTCGGGGACTCCGCCCCCGTATCCCCGCTCCTCAAACGCCGGAGGGGCTGGATCTTGCCGGCCGGGGCTGACTGTCCAGCCCGTCCGGCGAATGAGGACGAGGCCCGTTCAGGGCCGTAGGGGGTCTGGGGGCACAGCCCCCGGTGAGGGGCACACCGACTCCGGGTGCGTCGTCTCTGCTGGATCTGGCGGAGCGAGGCCGTATCGTTGAGGGCGGTCGATATCTGACCGTGACAGATCGGAAGGGCAGCAGGCGTGACCGTCGACGACACGGGCTCCGACGCGGCGGGCAGGCGGGCGGACGCTCCCCCACTCTCGACTTCGCTCGAGCGGGGGGACCCCCATGACGCCGACCCCGGCGAGGACCCGCTCGCCCTGCGGCTCGAACAGCTCATCCTCGGTGCCGAGCGGCGCTACACCCCCTTTCAGGCCGCCCGCAGCGCCGGTGTCTCCATGGAGCTGGCGTCCCGTTTCTGGCGGGCGATGGGTTTCGCCGACATCGGGCAGGCCAAGGCGCTGACGGAGGCGGACGTACTCGCGCTGCGCCGGCTCGCCGGTCTCGTCGAGGCGGGGCTGCTGAGCGAGGCCATGGCCGTGCAGGTGGCGCGTTCCACGGGGCAGACCACCGCCCGGTTGGCGGAGTGGCAGATCGACTCCTTCCTGGAGGGGCTGACCGAGCCGCCCGAGCCCGGAATGACGCGAACCGAGGTGACGTACCCGCTGATCGAGCTGCTCCTGCCCGAGCTGGAGGAGTTCATCGTCTACGTCTGGCGGCGCCAGCTCGCCGCCGCGACCGGGCGGGTCGTGCAGGCCGCCGACGACGAGGAGATGGTCGACCGGCGGCTCGCCGTCTGCTTCGCCGACCTCGTCGGGTTCACGCGGCTGACCCGTCGTATGGAGGAGGAGGAGCTCGGCGAACTCGTCGAGGCCTTCGAGACCACGGCCGCCGACCTGGTGGCAGCGCATGGCGGGCGGCTCGTCAAGACGCTCGGCGACGAGGTGCTGTACGCGGCGGACGAGCCGGGCGTGGCCGCCGAGATCGCGCTGCGGCTGATCGAGACGATGGCGCACGACGAGACGATGCCCGAGCTGCGGGTCGGGATGGCCTTCGGCACGGTGACCACCCGTATGGGTGATGTGTTCGGATCGACGGTGAATCTGGCCTCGCGGTTGACGTCGATAGCGCCACGGGACGCCGTGCTCGTCGACGGGGCGTTCGCGGAGGAGCTGATCCGTACCGGGGACGCGCCCGCCTCCGAGGCGGAGGCGGCCGAGGCCGCTGCCACCGCGGAGAAGGAGGGCGAGGAGCCCCCGGTGTACCGCTTCGCGCTCCAGCCGATGTGGCAGCGGCCGGTGCGTGGGCTTGGTGTGGTCGAGCCGTGGTT
The DNA here is from genome assembly GCF_033441795.1 of Streptomyces sp. ADMS. Lineage (NCBI taxonomy): Bacteria > Bacillati > Actinomycetota > Actinomycetes > Kitasatosporales > Streptomycetaceae > Streptomyces > Streptomyces sp. ADMS. Next base: position 4,347 of record NZ_JAVFVX010000035.1, read on the forward strand.
GCTGACCCGTCGGGTCGGTCCGGTGTAGGGCCGGGTGTGTGTTCTCCGTTGGTTGTGGTTGTGGTTGTGGTTGGGGCTGTGGCAGGGGTGTGGGCTTGGCGGGTCTGTTTCGTGTGGCCCGGCTGCCCGTTTCCCCTTGGTGTGGCAGTGGCCGGTGCGTGGGCTTGGTGTGGTCGAGCCGTGGCTGCTGACCCGTCGGGTCGGTCCGTGTAGGGCCCGCTGCGCGTTCTCCGTTGGCTGTGGCAGGGCCGGTGGGTGGCTTGGTGGGGCCTGGCGGGTCTGTTCCGTGTAGGGCCAGGCTGCCTGTTTCCTCTCGGTGTGGGCGATCTCCGGTTGGTGACTCGCGGGTCGGGCCCGTCGCGTAGGAGCGTTCGCTCGTGGCCTCGGCTCAGTGGCGGTGGTTCAGCGCGTCCACGCACAGGCCGATCAGCGGTACGCACACTCCGCCGGGCGCTGCGGGCTGTGGGGCCGGGGCCTGGGGCGCCTCGGGTGTCGGCGCGGGGGCCGGGGCCGTCTGCTGGGGCTGGGGCGCGGCCGGGGTCGTCGCCGGCAGCCCGCCGCGGGAGGCGGCGGGCGCCGGTGTGCTGGGCAGCTGCGGGATCGTGGTGGCGTCGGCGGCGGGGCCGGGTGACGTGGGGAGCGCGCCGAGGGGCAGGGGTCGCAGCGGGCCCGTCGTGCTCGGGAGAGCGGTCGGCAGCGCGGTCGGCGGCGTGGCCGGGGCGGGGGTCGCGCCGCCCATGGGGGCGCTCGCCGACGGGCTCGCCGTGGGGGCGCCGTCGACGGTGGCCGCCGCGTTGTCGGTGCGGGCGGCGGAGGTGTCTCTGTTCGTGTCCGCATCCACGTCGGACTGGGCCTGCGCCCTGTCCACGCCGCCCACTCCGCCGTCGGGCGTCAGCCGTACGAGGCTCAGGACGCCGGCGGCCAGCGCGAAGCCGCCCGCCGCGAGCAGGACCTTGCGGGGGCGCGGCTTGCGGTGTCGGCCCCGGGGGCGGGTGAGGAGAGGGGCGGGCGGCTCCTCGGGGGCCGGGGGAGGGGTCCAGGGCCGGGCGGGGCCCGGGTACTGGCGCGGTACCTGGGCGTCCCTCGGTGTGCCGGTCTCGACCGGCCTTGTCGTCGTGTCCGTCATCGCGATCCCTCTTCGTTGCGCGCGCCCCCGGTGCGCCGTGGCGGAGCGCACGTTATGCGTTCCCGAGAGGGAGATTTCGGGAGATCGGGGCGATGTCACCCGAACGAGGAGAGCGGGTCGTTCCTCGCCCGTTCTTCCCCCGGGCGGGACTGGGCTGCGATGATCGGGGCGACCGTAGTTAACCGGCGTTAACCAGGAGGGTGTCATGGGTGAGGAACGGTCCGAGGAGCGGTTCGGGGGGTTCGTTGTGGTGCGGCGGCATGATCACGTCGCCGAGCTGGTCCTCGACCGGCCGAAGGCCATGAACGCGGTCTCCTCCGCCATGGCCCGGTCCATCGCCGGTGCGTGTGCCGCCCTGGCCGCCGACCGTGACGTACGCGCGGTGGTGCTGACCTCCACCCATGAGCGGGCGTTCTGCGTCGGGGCCGACCTCAAGGAGCGGAACTCGATGACCGACGCCGAGCTGGTCCGGCAGCGTCCGGTGGCGCGCAGCGCGTATACCGGCGTGCTGGAGCTGCCGATGCCGACGGTCGCCGCCGTGCACGGGTTCGCGCTGGGGGGCGGGTTCGAGCTGGCGCTGTCCTGCGATCTGATCGTGGCGGACCGTACGGCGGTGGTGGGGCTCCCCGAGGTGTCCGTGGGGGTGATCCCGGGGGGCGGCGGTACGCAGCTGCTGCCCCGGCGGGTGGGCGCGGCGCGGGCCGCCGAGCTGATCTTCACCGCGCGGCGGGTGGAAGGGGGCGAGGCGCGGGAGCTGGGGCTCGTGGACGTACTGGTGGAGGAGGGACGGGACCGGGAGGAGGCGCTGGCGCTGGCGTCCCGGATCGCGGCGAACTCCCCTGTGGGGGTACGGGCGGCGAAGCGGGCGTTGCGGGTGGGGTTCGGGCTGGATCTGCGGGCGGGGCTTGAGGTGGAGGACGCGGCGTGGCGTTCCGTCGCCTTTTCGGGCGATCGGGCGGAGGGGGTCGCGGCGTTCGCCGAGAAGAGGACGCCTGTTTGGCCCGGAGAATAGGTTTTCCGGCTTCGGTGCGGGATTTCCACCCGGCCATGCGCCTCTCGGTCGGGTGAGAGGGGACCTTGAAAGGACCTCTGTCCACCCTCCCGATGTCTCAGTTCACCCAAAACCTTCCTAACCTGGATCAATGGGTGACAAAAGTCGGCTCCGTGCCGTCGTGACGCTCGCGCAGGGCATGGCCGCCGCGCACAGCCCCCGCGAGTCCTGGCGTGCCGCCGCGCTCGGTGCCTGTCATGCCCTGGCCGGGAACTTCGCCGCGCTGTCGGTCTGGGAGCGGGAGCTCGGGCGGCTGCGGGTTCTCGCAAACGTGGGGGAGCGGGCCGGTGACGAGGAGGAGTTCCCGGAGGGGGAGGCGTACCCCGTGCACCAGTTCCCGGAGATCACCGAGTTCCTGCACGAGCGGTGGGCGGGCGGCGGCGAGCCCAACGCCTGGGTCGAGACCGCCGAGGGTCCCGCGGGCGGGCCGTCGGCGGGGCGCGCCGGATACTGCCATCAGCGCGTCGCCGCCCTTCGGCGCCGGGGGCGCGGGTGCTGCGTCGTCGCCCCCGTCGTGCTGCACGGCCGGGCCTGGGGTGAGCTGTACGTCGCCCGGCCCGCCGGTGCCCCCGTCTTCGACCGTGCCGACGCCGACTTCGCCACCGTCCTGGCCTCTGTCGTCGCCGCGGGGATCGCGCAGACCGAGCGGCTGGAGGAGGCCCGGCGGCTCGCCTTCACCGACGCGCTCACCGGGCTCGCCAACCGTCGTGCGGTGGACATGCATCTCGACGAGGCGATCGAGCGGCACCGGCGGGACGGTGCCGTGGTCAGCCTGGTCGTCTGTGATCTGAACGGGCTCAAGCGCGTCAACGACACCCTGGGGCACGCGGTCGGCGACCGGTTCCTCGAACGGTTCGGATCCGTGCTTTCGCTGTGCGGGGCGATGCTGCCGGGCGCCCTCGCCGGGCGCCTCGGCGGTGACGAGTTCTGTCTGCTCGTGGTCGGTCCGCCCGCCGACGACGTGGTCCGGGCGGCGGGTGAACTGTGCCGTCGCGCGGCCGAGTTGGAGCTGGGGGAGGGGGTCGCCTGCGGGATCGCGTCGACAGCCGACCCGATCGGGCCGGTGCGGACGGCTCGCCGGTTGTTCCGGCTCGCCGATGCGGCGCAGTACCGGGCGAAGGCGGTGCGCGCGGAGCAGCCGGTGGTCGCCGGGCGCGAGGGTCCCGACGACCCGGTCGTACGCCTCGCGGACGCGGGGCCGTCCCGGGAGGGTGCGGTGGAACGCAGGCGGTTCCGTGGGCGTCGGCAGTGAGGTGCCTGGTGCCTGGTGCCTGGTGCCTGGTGCCCGGTGCCCGGTGCCCGGTGCCCGGTGCCCGGTGTCCGGTGTGGGCCTCGCTGGGGGCTGCCGCCCCCAGACCCCCGCGCCGGCCCTGAACGGGCCTTGTCCTCAATCGCCGGACGGGCTGAATTTGCCTGGGCCTGTGCCGAAGAGGGGATGTCGTCGATCGCAGGGCGGGCTGAATTTGCCTGGGCCTGTGCCGAAGAGGGGATGTCGTCGATCGCCGGGCGGGCTGAATTTGCATGGGGCCCGCGCTGCGGACGGGCCGTCCTCGATCGCCGGACGGGCTGGGCGCTTGGGGCCCGCGCTGCGGACGGGCTGTTTTCCATCGCCGGGCGGGGTGCGATGCCTGAACCTGGGCTGGTGTGACGGCGGGGGCGGGTGGATGGAGAGAAGCTCGGGCTGGGCGGGCCTTGTCCTCGCCGGACGGGCTGACTTGGCCGGGCCCGCGCCGAATGGATGTCGTGAACGGGTGGGTGGGTGGGCGGGTGGGTGTGAAATGCGGCCTGGGCGGCATCTCCGTGGCCCGGCACCTGTAAGGGGTGTACTGCCCACCCGGTAGTGACATCCTCGAATTCACTGCGTACGCTCCTGAATATGGATATGCACACTGTGGTGGTGGGGACGTCCGGGGTGACCGCGGCCGACGTGCTCGCCGTGGCGCGCGGAGGGGCCCGGATCGAGCTGTCCGGCGAAGCCCTCGCCGCCCTCGCGAAGGCCCGCGGGGTCATCGACGCGCTGGCCGCCAAGCCCGAGCCCGTGTACGGCGTGAGCACCGGGTTCGGTGCCCTGGCGACCCGGCACATCAGCCCCGAACTGCGCGCCCGGCTCCAGCGCAACATCGTCCGCTCGCACGCCGCCGGCATGGGACCGCGGGTCGAGCGGGAGGTCGTACGGGCGCTGATGTTCCTGCGGCTCAAGACCGTCTGCTCGGGACACACCGGCGTGCGTCCCGAGGTCGCGCAGACCATGGCCGACCTGCTCAACGCCGGGATCACCCCCGTCGTGCACGAGTACGGGTCCCTCGGCTGCTCCGGCGACCTCGCACCGCTCTCCCACTGCGCCCTCGCGCTCATGGGCGAGGGGGACGCCGAGGGACTCGACGGGGTCGTGAGGCCGGCCGCCGAACTCCTCGCCGAGCACGGCATCGCGCCCGTCGAGCTGCGCGAGAAGGAGGGCCTCGCCCTGCTCAACGGTACGGACGGCATGCTCGGCATGCTGATCATGGCCCTCGCCGACCTCGACACCCTCTACAAGTCCGCCGACGTCACCGCCGCGCTCTCCCTGGAGGCGCTCCTCGGCACCGACAAGGTGCTCGCGCCCGAACTGCACGCCATCCGGCCGCATCCGGGGCAGGGGGCCAGCGCGGCCAACATGCTCGCCGTGCTGAAAAGTTCCGGGCTCACCGGGCATCACCAGGACGGCGCGCCGCGCGTCCAGGACGCCTACTCCGTGCGCTGCGCCCCGCAGGTCGCCGGCGCCGGCCGGGACACCATGGCGCACGCGCGGCTCGTCGCCGAGCGGGAGCTGGCCTCGTCCGTCGACAACCCCGTCGTCCTTCCCGACGGGCGGGTCGAGTCCAACGGGAACTTCCACGGGGCACCCGTGGCGTACGTCCTCGACTTCCTCGCCATCGCCGCCGCCGACCTCGGGTCGATCGCCGAGCGGCGCACCGACCGCCTCCTCGACAAGAACCGCTCGCACGGGCTGCCGCCGTTCCTCGCGGACGACGCCGGGGTGGACAGCGGGCTGATGATCGCCCAGTACACCCAGGCCGCCCTGGTCAGCGAGTTGAAGCGGCTCGCCGTACCCGCCTCGGCCGACTCGATCCCGTCCTCCGCCATGCAGGAGGACCACGTCTCGATGGGCTGGTCGGCGGCGCGCAAGCTCCGTACGGCCGTCGACAACCTCGCCCGGATCATCGCCGTCGAACTGTACGCGGCCACGCGTGCCATCGAGTTGCGGGAGGGGCTGACGCCCGCGCCCGCGTCCCGGGCCGTCATCGACGCCGTACGGGCGGCGGGGATCGAGGGGCCGGGGCCGGACCGGTTCCTGTCGCCCGACCTCGCCGCGGCGGACGCGTTCGTGAGGGGCGGGCACCTGGTCGCGGCGGTGGAGCCGGTGACCGGGCCGTTGCGGTAACTCCCGAGACAACTCCCGTTCCCGTGCGGGGGGAACAGGGGCGGGGCCCTGCCGGTGCTGCCGGACAGGGCCCCGAAAGGTTTCCGCTTCCGTCTTGGCTGCTGCCGCTCCGGCTGCTTCAGTTCGGCCGTCTGAGCGGTGACCAGGGTGTCCGGGACGTCGTACGCCTTGCCGGTCATCATCGCGCCGAGGTTGGGCGTGTAGTAGCCCGAGACGAGGTTGTCGCCGTGGCACACAGCCGTACCGCACCCGCACTCTCGATGATCTCTTCGTGACTCCTCCCCCTCGCGAACGACGGGGCTTCTCACCTGACTCCGAGGAGTCTCAATGACGGCCAAGCCCTGACCGCTGCCGAAGGAGATACGCGGCGTGCTGCAACGCTTCGCCGCTCCGACACCAACGTCAGGTTCCTTGAGAGCTGGGCATCCCGCTCAGAACCCCAGGCGCTCCCGCCGCAGCGAATACACCACGAACCCGGCGCCCAGAGTGAGGCAGAACGTGCCGCCCAGGAAGTACGGAGTGGTGTCGAAGCTGCCGGTGTCGGCGAGGCGGCTGCCGTCGCCGGCAGCCGAGTCCGAGGTCGTCGTGGCCGTGCTCGCGCTCGTACTTGTGCCTGTACTTGTGCTCGAACTCGTGGTCGTGCTCGCGTTCGTCACGGAGACCTGCCGTGTGAAGTCCGACATCGTGGACATGGAGGTGTCCGCTCTGTGCTGCTGCTCCACCGACTTCTCAACCGTCGCGTTGGCGGACGGGACGAACCACAGGGCACCCAGGAGAGTGCCCGCTGCGGTGGCGGTCAGCAACGATCGACGTGCGGATGACACGGAATATCGATCCCCTTGTGGCGCTGGCGAATTGGCCGTGACCCCGATGCTAATGAAAGTCGCGGGTCGTGGGAAAGTTGCGGGAGCTGTGAGCCTTACGCTCTCCCACCATGAGCACTTCAGAGACATCACGTTTTGTACGGCTTCGGGTGGAACTGGTCGTCGAGGTCGACGACGTGGACGCCCTGACGAAGGCCGCGTTGCAGCGGATCGCCGGCGACGCCGGGATGCCTGCCGACGAGCGGGTACACGCCGAGGACACTGTGACGGAAGACACCGCGGAGGCGCTCGCGTACCTCGTGGACCCGTTCGACCTGGTCGGCGAGGTGCCGGGAACCGAACTGGCGCAGGCCTCCTGGAGCAGCGAGGAGATCGACTACGACCCGGATTCGCCGGATTGGGATCTCGACGAGGATGATGAGGCGGACGGCGACGAATTGGTCGGGGAGCGGGTCGGCCACTGACGCGGCTTGGGAAATTCGTGACCCCGGGCGGCAACCGCCGACCGGGGTTTCGTCGTCTCAGAGGGAGCAGCGACCGGCAGCGGCACCACGCGACCCGGTGGAGTGCGGGACGGGCGGACAGCCCCCTGTGACCCAGGCGACGTGGTGTGCCCCACACATCGAGCGAATGTGGAACGGGACGAGCCGGTCGTAGCGTTGAAGCTTGTTATGGGGACACTTGTAGTTCCGTACGGGACTCACGGGTCCCGACTGTTCGGGGATTCGGCAACGATGGAGAAGCGTGTGATGACGGACAGTAGGCGGCGCAGGGGTCTGAGGGCCGCGTCCGCCCTGCTCGGTGGCGTGCTGGTGCTCTCTGCGTGCAGCGGAGGCGACAGCGACAGTGCCTCCAAGGGCGACAGCGGGACCGACACCTCGCAGGCGAAGGCCGACGAGGCGGCGGCGGAGAAGACCTCCGAGGCCCAGATCAAGATCACACCCGGGGACGGTTCCAGCAACGCCTCCATCAACAACGCCGCCCAGGTGTCGGTGACCAAGGGCACCCTGACGGCCGTGGAGATGACGACGGCGGACGGTACCGCTGTCGCCGGCGAGATATCGGCCGACAAGACCAGCTGGAAGCCGAGCGCCCAGCTGGAGCGCGCCACCACCTACAAGGTGACGGCGGAGGCGACGGACGCCAACGGCCGCGCGGCGCACGAGAACGCCTCGTTCACCACGGTCGCCGCCGCGAACAGCTTCGTCGGCTACTTCACTCCCGAGGACGGCTCGACCGTCGGTGTGGGCATGCCCGTGTCGCTCAACTTCGACAAGGCGATCACCGAGAAGGCGGCCGTGCAGAAGGCCGTCACGGTCTCCTCGACCAGCGGGCAGGAGGTCGTCTGCCACTGGTTCAACGACACCCGCATGGACTGCCGTCCCGACGACTACTGGCAGGAGAACTCCACCGTCACGCTGAAGCTGGCGCTCGACGGCGTGGAGGGCGCGAGCGGTGTCTTCGGCGTGCAGCAGAAGACGGTCACCTTCAAGATCGGCCGCAACCAGGTGTCCATCGTCGACGCCAAGTCGAAGACGATGAAGGTCACCCAGAACGGCAAGGTCGTCAAGACCATCCCGATCTCCGCCGGTTCGCCCGAGAACAAGACGTACGAGGGCAAGATGGTGATGTCGGAGATGTTCAAGGAGACGCGCATGAACGGCGCGACCGTGGGCTTCACCGACGACGACGGCAAGGGCGAGTACGACATCAAGGACGTGCCGCACGCCATCCGGCTGACCACCTCCGGCACCTTCGTGCACGGCAACTACTGGAGCTCCGACGGGACCTTCGGCAGCGCCAACGTCAGCCACGGCTGCATCGGCCTGAACGACACCAAGGGTGCCAACGACCCGAAGTCCGAGGGTGCCTGGTTCTACAACAACTCGATCATCGGTGACGTCGTCGACGTCCGGAACACCGGCGACAAGACCGTCGACCCGGCCAACGGACTCAACGGCTGGAACCTGAGCTGGGCGGACTGGAAGGCGGGTTCGGCGGTCTGAGGTCCCTGGGACCCGCCTGACACACACTCGCCGCACAGCTTTCCGATGCCGCCCCCAGGGGCGGCATCGGTCTTTCCGGGGTTCGCCACAGCCTTCTCATGCATCTCTTATGCAGGACTTATCCCGCCATCACACGGTGTCCCTAGCTTGCGGCCATGTTCTTCACCTACCTGAGGCGCGAACTGCGCCGCCGCAGAAAAGCGGCACTCGTCGTCGCCTCCGGGCTCGCGCTCGGCATCGCCCTGGTCATCGTGGTCACCTCCGTGTCCTCGGGCATGTCGAAGGCGCAGGACAAGGTCCTGGAGTCGCTGTACGGACTCGGTACCGACATGACCGTCACCAAGGCCGCCGCGGCCCAGACCGGCACCGGTGACGCCCAGCGCCCGCGCTTCCAGTTCGACGCGCAGGCCGGCGGCGACGACTCCGACACGGAGCAGAGCAGCGACCGCGTCATGGTCCAGGGCTTCCAGACCCTGGCCGCCTCCACGGTCACCAAGGTCGGTACGCAGAAGGGTGTTTCGGACGCCGTCGGCGGACTGAGCCTTCAGGTCATCAAGGTCAGCGGCCAGTTCCGGCAGGGCCAGTTCCAGCAGGACGAACAGAGCACCGGCGGCAGCGGCAACCAGGGCGGCGGATTCCCCGGTGGCGGCGCAACCGGCGCTCCCCAGGGGCGCGTCGAGGGTGGTGGTGCCGAGTTCGACGTCAACAACTACTCGGTGTACGGCACCGACGTCACCAAGCCGGAACTCGGCCCGCTGACCTCCTCGAAGATCACCAGCGGCCGTACCTTCACGGCCTCGGAGACCGACGCCGAGGTCGTGGTCGTCGACGCCTCCTACGCCAAGGAGAAGAACCTCAAGGTCGGCAGCACGGTCACCATCAAGAGCGTCGAGTACAAGGCCATCGGCATCGCGACCCCCGAGAGCGGCGACGCGGCGGCCAACCTCTACATCCCGTTGAAGCAGGCCCAGACCCTCAGCGACTCCAAGGACAAGGTCACCACGATCTACGTCCAGGCGACCGACTCCCAGCAGATCAGCGCGGTCAAGTCGACCATCCAGAAGAACATCTCGGGTACGACCGTCACCACGTCCGCCGATCTCGCGGACACCGTCTCCGGGTCTCTGTCCACCGCCTCCGGCCTGGCTTCCAGCGTCGGCAAGTGGCTGTCCATCGCGGTGCTCGTCGCCGCCTTCCTGGTCGCGGGCCTGCTCACCTCCTCGGCCGTCTCCCGGCGGGTGCGCGAGTTCGGCACGCTGAAGGCGCTCGGCTGGAAGTCGGGCCGCGTCACCAGGCAGGTCGTCGGCGAGGCCATCGTCAACGGGCTGGTGGGCGGTGCCCTCGGTATCGCGCTCGGGCTCGCCGGCGCGTATGTCGTCACCGCGATCAGCCCGGAACTCCAGGCGGAGCTGGGCGGTTCGGGCGGCAACGGAGGTCCCGGCGGTGGCGGCGGCTTCCCCGGCGGCGGTCCCGGCCGGCAGGCCGCGTCCCAGGCCCTGACGGTCGCGCTCACCGCACCCGTGGCGCTCTCCACGATCGCCCTCGCGGTCGGCCTCGCCGTCGCGGGCGGCCTGATCGCCGGCGCCTTCGGCGGCTGGCGGGCGTCCAGGCTGCGCCCCGCGGACGCGTTGCGCCGCGTCGAGTAACGCGGGGTTCGGCTTCAACCGACGGGTGCTGGACCCACTCAGGGGCGCGGGGAACCGCGCGACGAGCCCCCACGCACCCGCACCCGCACCCGAGAACGACGACGAGCCACCCCCGAACCCCACCCAGGAGTCACCCATGTACGAACTCAAGGGCGTGACCAAGCGCTACACCCGAGGCAGGGAAACCGTCGACGCCCTCGCCGGCATCGACCTCACCATCGCCGACGGCGACCGCCTGGTCATCCAGGGCCCCACCGGCGGCGGCAAGTCGACGCTGCTTCAAATGCTCGGCGGACTCGACCGGCCCACCGAGGGAAGTATCGATCTCGACGGTACGGATCTCGCCAAACTGTCCGAGAGTCGGCTCACCAAAGTCCGCGGCGAAAACATCGGATTCGTCTTCCAGAGCTTCAATCTCATTCCGACGCTGTCGGCCCAGGAAAACGTCGAGACCGCCCTCGTACCGCTCGGCGTGAAGGCCGGGGACCGGCGTGAACGGGCCGCCGAGGCGCTGAGGTCGGTCGGGCTCGGGGAGCGGCTCGGGCATCTGCCGGGCGAGATGTCGGGCGGCCAGCAGCAGCGCGTCGCCATCGCCCGTGCGCTGGTCAAGCAGCCGAAGGTGCTGCTCGCCGACGAGCCCACCGGCAACCTCGACGAGTCGATGCGCGACGAGATCATGGACGTACTCGAAACCATGTGGAAGGAGCTCGGGCTCACTTTCATCATGGTCACGCACGACTCGGCGATCGCGAAGAAGGCCCCGCGGCTCGCGACCATCCGCAAGGGGAAGATCACCGTGAAGGAGAACGTCGGCGCGTAACCCGGAAAGTCCGCTCGCAAGGTTTCGTCACTGCCTCGTAACAGCCCACTCGTAGTCGTCCAGTCTATTGAGTGGCTGATCACCCCTCGGCATAATTCATGACCGGGGGGTGTACGCGCATGCGTACGGGACTCCCCCCAGCCGGGCGAACGGGGAACTCGCCCGGCACTTCAGCCAGCGCTCCAGGGGGAGACTTGCGCAGACAAGTGAAAAGAGCATGCGCGGCAACCGTAGCCACGGCGGCCGCAGTTGCCCTCGCGGCGGGCATGACCGGCCCGGCGTCCGCGAAGGGCGAGGCGAAGGCGGAGCAGCAGCGCGTGACCAGCGCTGCCCAGAAGCTCAAGCCCACGCACCGCATCACACTGATCACCGGTGACCGCGTCGCCGTCGACGCCAAGGGCCGCGTCGTCGGCCTGGAACGGGCGCCGGGCCGCGAGAAGATACCCGTGCAGATCCGCAAGATCGACGGGCGCACGCTCGTCGTCCCGGCCGACGCGGCCCGTCTGGTCGCGAGCGGCAAGCTCGACCAACGGCTGTTCGACATAACGGAGTTGAACAAGGAGGCGACCCGCAGGTCCCAGCAGAAGGGACTGAAGGTCATCGTCGGCTACACGGGAGCCGCGGCCGCCGCCAAGGCCGATGTCCGTGACGCGGGCACACTGCGCCAGACCCTGAAGACCCTGAACGCGGACGCCGTACAGACACCGCAGAAGGACACTCCCGAACTCTGGGACGCGGTGACCAACGGCGACAGGACCGCCGCCGGGATCGCGCACGTCTGGCTCGACGGCACCCGCAAGGCCAGCCTCGACAAGTCCGTGCCGCAGATCGGCGCGCCGAAGGCGTGGGCGGCCGGCTACACCGGCAAGGGCGTCAAGATCGCCGTCCTGGACACGGGTGTCGACGCCACCCACCCGGACCTCAAGACCCAGGTGATCGCGGCCAAAAACTTCACCCCGGCCGCCGACACCACCGACAAGTTCGGCCACGGCACGCACGTCGCGTCCATCGCGGCGGGCACCGGAGCCAAGTCCGGCGGCAAGTACAAGGGTGTCGCACCCGGCGCCAAGATCCTCAACGGCAAGGTCCTGGACGACACCGGTTCCGGTGACGACTCGGGCATCATCGCCGGCATGGAGTGGGCGGCCGAGCAGGGCGCCCAGGTCGTCAACCTCAGCCTCGGCGGCATGGACACCCCCGAGGTGGACCCGATGGAGGCGGCGGTCAACAAGCTGTCCGCCGAGAAGGGCATCCTCTTCGCGATCGCGGCGGGCAACTCCGGTCCGGAGTCGGTCGGTTCACCGGGCAGCGCCGAAGCGGCGCTCACCGTCGGCGCGGTCGACGACAAGGACCTGCTGGCCGACTTCTCCAGCACCGGCCCGCGCGTCGGCGACGGCGCCATCAAGCCGGACGTGACCGCGCCCGGCGTGGACATCGCGGCCGCCTCCGCCAAGGGCAGCGTCATCGAGCAGGAGGTCGGCGAGAACCCGGCCGGCTATTTCTCCATCTCGGGTACGTCGATGGCGACGCCGCATGTGGCGGGCGCGGCGGCGATCCTCAAGCAGGAGCACCCGGACTGGACGTACGCGGAGATCAAGGGCGCGCTCACCGGCTCCGCGAAGGGCGGCAAGTACACGCCGTTCCAGCAGGGTTCGGGCCGTATTCAGGTCGACAAGGCCATCAAGCAGACCGTGATCGCCGACCCCGCGTCGGTGAGCTTCGGGACGCAGCAGTGGCCGCACACCGACGACACCCCGGTCACCAAGCAGCTGACCTACCGCAACCTCGGCACGACCGACGTCACGCTGAAGCTGGCGGCGACCGCGACCAACCCGAAGGGCCAGGCCGCTCCGGCCGGCTTCTTCAAGCTGGCCGCGACGACCCTCAAGGTCCCGGCAGGCGGCCAGGCCTCGGTCGGCTACACCGTCAACACCAAGCTGGGCGGCACCCTCGACGGCGCGTACTCCTCGTACGTGACGGCGACGGCCGGTGCCCAGAGCGTCCGTACGGCGGCGGCGGTCAACCGTGAGATGGAGTCGTACGACGTCACGATCAGGCACATCGACAAGGCCGGGCAGCCGACCGGCGAGTACAACACGATCGTCGAGGGCTACTCCGGGCTGGCCGCCGCCCGCGGTTACCAGGTACCGACGTCGGCCACCGGCTCCACGACCATGCGTCTGCCCAGGGGCACTTACCTTCTCGACGCCTGGATCGCCAAGGACTTCACCAAGCCCGACCTGGGCGGTGAGGGCCTCGACTGGGTGGTGCAGCCGACGCTCGCGGTCACCAGGAACACCTCGGTGACGATCGACGCCCGCACCACCAAGGCGGCGGACATCACGGTGCCGGACGCCGCCGCCAAGCCGCAGAGCGCGATGGTCAGCTACGTGTACGACGTCCCGGGCATCGGCATCGGCGTAAGCCTCGACTCCTTCGCGAACCTGCGGCTGGCCCACCTCGGCGCGGAGGCCACCGGCCTCTCGCAGACCTGGTTCGGCCAGTTCAGCAAGGGCGCGGGCGCGGAGTACGACGCGATCACCACCGCCAAGGTCAAGAAGATCCAGGGCGACAAGGTCCGGCACTTCAAGGCGAGCGAGTTCGCCACGGTGTCGAACCGCCTCGGTGCCGGATCGCCCAACAAGACCGGCGCGCTCGGTGTGATCGCCTTCCTGCCCGAGGACGCCGCCTTCGGCTCGCTCGTCGAGCAGGCACTGCCGGCCACCCGCACCCAGTACGTGACCACGGGCGAGAAGGTCCAGTGGCTGTTCGACTTCACCCAGTTCAAGGGCAAGGACGCACAGGGCTTCCCGGTCCCCGAGGCCTACTACACGCTCGGTTACGCGCAGACGCTGAAGGCGGGCGGCAAGTACGCGCGCACCTTCAACACGGCGGTCTTCGGTCCGCGGCTGCTGCCCGAGTACGGCCTCTTCCGTGAGGGCAACTTCCTCTACGGCCTGATCCCGCTGTTCGCCGACGGCGCGGGCCACCCCGGCTCGTCCGACTTCACGTCGGTGGCCACGACGCTCTACCGCAACGGCAAGAAGGTCGGCACGACCGACGACCCGCTCTTCGCCGAGAAGGCGTTCACGGTTCCGGCGGGCGACGCCGAGTACAAGCTGACGACGTCGGTCAAGCGCAGCGTCAAGGTCGCCCAGGCGTCCACGAGGATCGACACGAGCTGGACGTTCCGCTCCAAGAAGTCGGCGGACACGGTCAAGCTCCCGGCCTCCTCGGTCCGCTTCAACGCGGCTGTCGGCCTGGACAACAAGGTCGCGGCGGGCAAGAAGGCCACGTTCCCGGTCATCGTCGAGGGCGCGGCGCGCGGCAGCAATCTGAAGGCGCTGTCGGTGTACGCGTCGTACGACTACGGCAAGACCTGGAAGAAGCTGACGGTGAAGAACGGGAAGGTCACTGTCGTCAACCCGAAGAAGGGGGCGGCGATCTCCTACCACGCGAAGATCACCGACAAGAAGGGTAACAAGTCGACGATCTCGATCTACAACGCGTACTACGGCAAGTGAGCCGCCGGTGACGTGTTGACGGACGGCCCGTCGGGGGATGCCTCCGGCGGGCCGTCCGTGTGTTCCAGCCCGTCCGGCGACCGAGGACGATGCCGTTCAGGCCGAAGGGGACCTGGGGGCGCGGCCCCCAGGTCCGGCGGTCACCTCAGGTACCCGCGCCCGCCCGTGTCGCGTCCCGCCCCCAACTGGCAAGCAGCCGCAGCCCCTCCGCCGAAGGCGACCCCGGTTCCGCGTGGTAGACGATCAGCGTCTGGTCGCCGTCGTCCGGGAGCCTCAACGACTCGTAGTTCAGGGTCAGTTCACCCACCAGCGGATGCCGGAACCGCTTCACCCCGTGGTTCTTCTCCTTGACGTCGTGGGTCGCCCACAGCCGCCGGAACTCCTCGCTCTTCACCGACAGCTCACCCACCAGCGAGGACAGCCTCGGGTCCTCCGGATAGCAGCCGGCGTCCATGCGCAGATGGCAGACGATGTCGATCGCCTTCTGCTCCCAGTCCATGAACAGGTCGTGGTACTCGGGCCGCAGGAACACCAGCCGCGCCCAGTTCCGGTCCTGCGGCGCCAGTTCCGCCCAGTCCCCGAAGAGGGACGCGGTCATCGGGTTCCACGCCAGGATGTCCGTACGCCGCCCCGCGACGTACGCCGGTACGCCGTCCATGGTGTCGAGCAGCTGCCGCAGCGTCCCGCGTACGACCTGTGCCCGCACCGACGGCTTCTTCTTGTGCTGCTTCGGCTTGGCGAGGTGGGTGAGGTGGGCGTGCTCGGCGCCCGTCAGCCGCAGGGCGCGCGCGATGGCGTCGAGGACCTCCGCGGAGACGTTCCGCCCGTTGCCCTGCTCCAGCCGCGTGTAGTACGCGACGGACACCCCGGCCAGCTGGGCCAGCTCCTCGCGGCGCAGCCCGGGCACCCGGCGGTGCCGCCCGAAGTCCGGCAGCCCCACGTCCTCCGGCTTGAGCCGGGCCCGCCGGGTGCGCAGGAACTCGCTGAGCTCGGCACGCCGGTCCAGGGCGCCGCCGGTGTTCCCGGAGGCGTTCGCCGGATGCGGGGATTCGGGCTGTTCGTCCATGCGGTCCATTATTCCCGGTCCTACGAACACCAGCCTGACCCCGCCAGTGGTAGGACCGCTGGACGTACGCGGAAGCGTGGACTGGGTGAATGCGGAAACCTTGGGCAGACTGATCGTCGTGCCCGGTCAGAAGGCGGCCGGACACGGAATCCCCTAGGAGAACCCCGGCATGACCACTGTCGCTGCATACGCCGCCCCCTCCGCCAAGGCTCCGCTGGAGCGCACCACCATCGAGCGTCGTGAGGTCGGCGAGTTCGACGTCCTGATCGACATCAGGTTCGCCGGTATCTGCCACTCGGACATCCACCAGGCCCGCGAGGGCTGGGGCGAGGCCATCTTCCCGATGGTCCCCGGCCACGAGATCGCCGGTGTGGTGGAGGCGGTCGGTTCCGGCGTCACCAGGTTCACGGTCGGCGACCACGTGGGCGTCGGCTGTCTGGTCGACTCGTGCCGCGAGTGCGAGAACTGCGAGGCCGGCCTGGAGCAGTACTGCCTCAAAGGCGGTGTCGGCACGTACAACGCCCTCGACAAGAACGGCGAGCCGACCTACGGCGGCTACTCAGAGAAGATCGTCGTGGACGAGAGCTTCACCGTCCGCATCCCCGACGGCCTCTCCCTCGACGTGGCCGCGCCGCTGCTCTGCGCCGGCATCACCACGTACTCCCCGCTGAAGCACTGGAACGCCGGCCCCGGCAAGAAGGTCGCGATCCTCGGCATGGGCGGCCTCGGCCACATGGGCGTCAAGATCGCGAACGCGCTCGGCGCCGAGGTCACCGTCCTCTCGCAGTCCCTGCGCAAGAAGGACGACGGCCTGAAACTGGGCGCCTCGCACTACTACGCGACCAGCGACGAGGCCACCTTCAAGGAGCTGCGCGGCACCTTCGACATCATCCTGTCGACGGTCTCGGCCCCGCTGAACCTGGACGCCTACCTGTCCCTCCTCAAGACGGACGGCGCGTTCGTGAACGTCGGCGCCCCCGAGGAGCCCGTCGCGCTGAACCTCTTCTCGGTGATCAGCGGCCGCAAGACCCTCGCCGGCTCCGGCATCGGTGGCATCCAGGAGACCCAGGAGATGCTGGACTTCTGCGCCGAGCACGGCCTGGGCTCGGAGATCGAGCTGATCAGCGCCTCGGAGATCAACGAGGCGTACGAGCGGGTCCTGGCGAGCGACGTGCGCTACCGCTTCGTGATCGACACGGCGACGATCTGACCTGTCGCGAATGCGTGAGGTGAGGGTCCCGAGCAGCGCCTCACAGATCAGGAACGGCGCGTTGCGCCCGCTGAGCGCGCCCACCTGCCAGAAGCGGAACTGGTCGAGCGTGGCGGAACTGGAGGTGAGGACGACGGTGGTGGCGCCGGCGGTCGTCGCGGACAGCGCGGTACCCGCCGGCGCGAGCTTCACGGGGGAGGCGCCGCCCTGGCCGCGGGCGGCGATGGCGTACACGAGACAGGCGGCGGCGACGGCACCGGCGAAGGCGTACCAGACGTACCCGCCGAAGCCGTTCGCGAGCCCGAGCGCGATGGCGACCACGACACCGGCCGCGGCGCCCTGACTGAGCC
Source organism: Streptomyces sp. ADMS (assembly GCF_033441795.1). Taxonomy (NCBI): domain Bacteria; kingdom Bacillati; phylum Actinomycetota; class Actinomycetes; order Kitasatosporales; family Streptomycetaceae; genus Streptomyces; species Streptomyces sp. ADMS. Next base: position 21,391 of record NZ_JAVFVX010000035.1, read on the forward strand.
CGAGGATGCCCGGGTCGGCGAGCGGATTTCGGGTGACGGCCTGGAGCGCGGCCCCGGCGAGCCCGAGGGCGGCCCCGGCGGTGAGCCCGATCTCGGTGCGGGGCACCCGCAGCGAACGTACGACCAGCGCGTCCGGGGTGCTCCCGCCGTGCAGCAGCGCGTCGAGGACAATTACGAAGGCAAGGCGGACCTTGACTTCGCTTTCTGTGTGGCGCGGACCCGGGGTCGTAACGTGGAGGGAGTCGACGAAGGGGGCCCACCTGTGACCGTCCAGCTGAACCACACGATCGTTGCCGCGCACGACAAGAAGGCCTCGGCGCGGTTCCTGGCGGACATCCTCGGCCTGGAGGTGAGCCCGCAGTACGGGCCGTTCATCTCGGTCGCGATACCCAACGGCGTGACCCTCGACTACCTGGACACGGAGGGCGCGATCACGCCCCAGCACTACGCGTTCCTGGTGTCGGAGGACGAGTTCGACACGATCTTCGGCCGCATCCGGGAGAACGGCCTCATGTACTGGGCGGACCCGTCCCACCGCCGCCCGCGGGAGATCAACAGGAACGACGGGGGGCGGGGGACGTATTTCTACGATCCGAACGGGCACAGTCTGGAGATTCTTACGCGGCCGTACGGGAGCGGGGCGTCCGAGCGGAGCACCTGAGCCGGGTCCGGGGGGAAGCCGTCGGTCATCCGGTCCCGCTGGTGTCGTCGAACGTCCACACGGTACGGGCCCCCGGGCCGACGACGAGGGTCGAGTGCCGGGACGTTCCTCCTGGCGGCGGGGCACGGGCCGGTTGAGGGACATCTCGACACTACGGCGCCCGGACGGCACCGACACCTCCCGCCCGATCCTCGCGACACTGCGCGCCGCCTGCTTCGACCACTCGGCTCGGCAGCATCGGCTGAGTCTGCGGGGCGGGAGGTTGGTCAGGTTTCCGTTTCGCCTGTCTCGGGGCTGACCCACAGACAGGCCCCAACTGCACCGGGCAGTCGGCTGTCCGTCGTACTACCGCCACGGGCGGTAAGGGGAGCCGCTCGACGAACGCCCGGGCCGCAGGCCCTGACGACGTACCCTTCCCGTTCACCGCGAATCGGATACCGTGCTTGCCCCCGGCTGGCCAAGTCCGCACCGCCGCTCGGTCGGCCGTTGGCCTGCGCCACCCGATGGACAGGAACCCTCGTCCCGCCGAGCCCGTGCTGCCACGTGACCCGCAGGGCGCTGAGCAGCGGATCTCCCATGCTTCTCCGGGGAGGAAACGGGAGGGTCGTCCAACGCCTGCCGGGGCGGACCACCGGCCGTGTGAGCAGGTGATCGCCTGCCCGCCGTACACCGATCACCACGCCCGGAGCCGTCAGCCCGCCGGCCACCGGAGAATGCGACGGCGACGGGCATAGGTAGCCCTACGACGGGACGGCGGCGCCGGCCTCCGGCTCGTCGGGCCCCGGATCCTGTGACGGTTCCCGGAGCTGCTCGCGCACGTAGTTCCATGCCACCGCGATCAGCGCGGCGATCGGTACCGCGAGCAGGCTGCCCACGATGCCGGCCAGGCTGCCGCCCAACGTCACCGCCAGCAGGATCGCTCCCGCGTGGAGGCCGAGCCCACGACTCTGGATCATGGGCTGGAACACGTTGCCCTCGAGCTGCTGCACCACGATGATGATGGCCAGCACGATCAGCGCGTCCGTCAGGCCGTTGGAGACCAGCGCGATGAGAACCGCGACGAAACCGGCGAACAGGGCACCAATGATCGGCACGAACGCGGAGACGAAGGTCAGCACCGCCAGCGGGAGCACCAGCGGTACCCCGAGGATCCACAGTCCCAGGCCGATCAGGACGGCGTCGAGCAGGCCGACAAGCGCCTGAGAACGCACGAACGCTCCCAGGGTGTCCCAGCTGCGCGCGGCCACGGTCGGGACGTCGGTGGCGAGCCGACCGGGCAGCTGATGGGCAAGCCACGGCAGGAACCGCGGGCCGTCCTTGAGGAAGAAGAACATCAGGAAGAGGGCCAGGACGGCGGTGACCAGGCCGTTCACCACGGTGCTCACTCCCGTGACGGCAACGCCGACCAGGTTGCCCAGGCCGTCCTGCGCGCGGGAGACCGCGGTGTCGAAGGCCTTGTCGATCTGGGCGTCACCGATGTTCAACGGCGGCCCGGCGGCCCACTCACGCAACTTCTGGATGCCTTCGACCACGCCGTCGGTCAGCTCGCCGGACTGGGATGCCACTGGTACCGCGATCAGTGCCACGAAGCCCATGGCGACCAGGAGGAACAGCACAGTCACGGTCGATGCGGCCAGGGCGGGTTTCCATCCGCGACGACGCAGGAAACGGGTCGGTGGCCAGGTCAGTGTGGTCAGCAGCAGGCCGACCACGAGCGGCCAGACGACCGACCACATCCGGCCCAGGATCCACAGAGTCACCGCGAGCATCAGCAATATGAGCAGCAGCTCGGCGGAGGCACGCGCCGTCGTGCGGAGCGCGGCGCGGGCTTTCGTGGAACTCAACGTGGCAGTCACGGGTGCACCCTATGGGTACTCACGTCACACCGACATGGCCGCCCGCAGTGTGCAGACCCCGGCGCACGAGAGACGCCGGGTTGAAGGAGAGCATCCACCCCCGGTGGGCCTGTGGGCTTCGAACGGGTCACTCGGCCTGACCCCGTCCTGGATGGGGCGCATGACAGCACAGGGTCGCTGCGGGGTCCTGGCGATGCCGGTAGCCCCGGTGATGGGCACGGAATCGCTCGGAACCCTCGCGCGTTGAGGAGAATGGCCATGGGATGCCGGTGGTGTGCGAGCCGAGTAGCCCGAGTGACCGAGCTGACAGGAATTGGAGGGGCCTCGATGGCTGCGCAGACGCAGAGGGCGGTGCTGGCGGGTGGATGCTTCTGGGGGATGGAGGACCTGATCCGCCGACTCCCGGGCGTGACGGCGACCCGGGTCGGATACACCGGCGGGGACGTGCCGAATGCGACGTACCGAAACCATGGCACGCACGCGGAGGCCATCGAGATCCTTTTCGACCCCGAGACAACCGATTTCCGCGCGATCCTGGAGCTCTTCTTCCAGATCCACGACCCGAGCACCAAGAACCGCCAGGGCAACGACATCGGCCTCAGCTACCGCTCGGCGATCTACTACGTGGATGACGAGCAGAAGCGGATCGCCGAGGACACGATCGCGGATGTGGACGCCTCCCGGCTGTGGCCGGGCAAGGTCGTCACCGAGGTGGAGCCGGTCGGCCCCTTCTGGGAGGCCGAGCCCGAGCATCAGAACTATCTGCAGCGTTACCCGGACGGCTACACCTGCCACTTCCCGCGCCCGGGATGGCGGCTGCCCGCCCGCGCGGAGGGCTGACCGCGAGGCGGCTCGGCCGAAGAACCTGGGGGTCTCCGTCGGTCGAGGCGGCAGGTCGAGTTCGCCGGGCGCGGGCGGCATCGGTGACAACACCGTCGATGCCGCCCGCGCCCGTATTCGCCCGCGCCCCCGTCGCTCCGGCCGCCCGGGTCAGCTCGCCCCGACCCCCGTCGCTTCCTGTTCCGCCGCCGCTGACGCGACCGCCTGAGCCGACAGGTTCCGGATGAGGCAATAGTGTGCCGCCATTTCCGTGCGGTAGCGCCACGGCAGGGCGTCCACGTACCCGTCGACCAGTCTGAACTGCTCGATCGCGGCCTCGTCGCGGTCCTGGAGGGAGAGGTAGTACGCCAGGAGGTGGCGCAGTTCCGGCAGACGCGGATGGGTCGGGTCGGCCGCCGCGGCGTCGGCGAGGCCAGCGTTCACGCGGGCGATCATCTCGGGGGTGCGGTCGGCTTTGTTGTCGTCCGACTCGTCGTGCTCGAAGTGGGCGATCAGCGGGAGGACCGTCAACAGGCTGCCCAGCGGTGCTGAGGCCGCCGCGCGCTCGGCGAACTCGGTCGCGAGCTCCTGCGAGCCGCGCCACTTCTTGCACCAGTACTGCAGTGCCGAGTAGTGGGCCTCGTAGTGGTGCGGGTCGCGCGCGGTGAGCTCCGACCACAGCTTGTCCATCTCGGAGTGTGGATAACCGAGGCCGAGCGCGGTCCAGATCTCCGTGACGTACGGGGTCGGGTCGTCCGGGCTGAGCGCCGCGGCCCTCGCTATCTCCTCGCGGGAACGCTGCAGCAACCGGTGGAAGCCCGCGAACTGTTCGCCAGTCGTGTTCTTGGCCCGCTGGCCGCCCCGGATGTTCCAGGCGAGGATCACCGTGCTGCGGGCGCGGACCAGGGCCGCGTCCGGGTCGTCGGGGCCGCCCGGTCCGTCGGCCTCCCAGGCGAGCAGCCAGCCGTCGTCCTCGGCTGACATGTCCGCCAGCAGGTAGGCGGCGAGGGAACGGCGTTCCCAGTCCCGGCCGATGCCGCGCAGCAGTTCGGCGGCTGCTTTCCAGCCGCCGTCGCCGCCGCCCCGGACCGTGTCGAGCGCCGTCTGCCAGCCGGCCGGCAGCGGGCCCGCATACTCGGTGTTCTGCCGCTCGGCAGGCAGCAGGCCGAGCTGTGCGGCGGCCTCGGCGCCGTCCTCGCCGCCGCCGGTTCCCTTCATCTGAGCGGCGAACTCCTTGACGAACACCCCGCCCAGCCAGAGCACGGCGATCAGGGTGGGCACGGCCAGAATGCCCAGGATCCACAGCAGTACGGTCATCGGGGAGCCTCCGTTTCTCGGGGGGAGCGGGGAGCGGGGGGAAGCAGGGCGCGCAGCGGGGCGGTGTCCGGGTGGTCGGCGAGGGCCCTGTCCACGGCGACGGCGATCGCGGCGTCGAGTTCGGAGGTGCCGTCGTCCCGTGTGCTGCCCGGCGCCGGGAGCAGACGTGCCCTCGGCGGCTGTTCCCAGGAGAACTCCCAGCGCATCCGCGAACGCGCGCTGAACTCCGCCATCACCATGCTGTGCAGGGAGTTGTGCAGCGTCGGGCGTACGAACTCTCGGAACGCGCGTCCCTTGGCCGCGACCGCCTCGTCCGACAGCGGCAACCTGCGTGCCAGTTGCCACAGTTGGCCGTCGTCGATGAGGGTGAGGAGGGCCGGCAGGGTGGGGCGGCTTCTCGTGTACAGGACCAGGGCCCGGTGCAGCGGGGTGTTGAGCGCGGCCAGGTTGCCCGCCATCGCGCAGTCGAGGAGTTCCTGCCAGTCGGCCGTGCGCCGGAACTGCCGTACCTCGTCCGTGATGACCGCGTCCTCCAGCGCCGCGTACGTGCGCTCCTCGTCCGCGAGGAGGGTGACGGCCGCGCCGTGGGCCTCGTCCGCGCGGCCGTCGGCGGGGAGCAGCTCGATGCGGCGTACGCGGTCGGCGACCGGCGGGTGGGAGTCGTACGGCGAGGTCGGCTCTGTGGGCAACTCGCTGCGCAGGCCCGCCAGTTCGAGCTGGCGGGCGGAGAGCATCCGGCCGAAGCCGCCGAACACCTCACCGCGCGGTGGCAGTAGGCGGGCGTCGGTTCCCAGAGTGGCGTAGCTGCGTACGTAGAACCCGAACGCACCCTCCAGCACCGGAATTTCCCGCAGTGCGGACGCGGTGGCGTCGCGGCCGGCGATCCGGGCGGCCGAGGCGTCGGCGGCGTACTCCTGGCGGCGGGAGTCGGCGAGGGTGGTGCGGAGGTACAGCTTGGCGTACGCGGTGTGGATACGGGCCAGCGTGCGGTACGTGATGCCCGCGCCCGCCGTGTCGATCTCGCGGCCTTTCCTGCCCCTGGCCTCGGCCTTGGCGTTCTTCCGCTCCTGCCGGGCCCGCTCCCGGGCCTCGACGCTGCCCGCCCGCTTTTCGAAGTGCCTTATGGTGCGCTGGAGTTGGGCGCGTCCGCGCAGAGTGAGGGCGGTCAGGCGGGTGTCGAAGCCGGCATAGTGGCCGAGTTCGTGGGCGAGGACCGCGCGCAGCTGTGCCTCGGTCAGGCCCTGCATGAGCGGTATGCCGAGGTGGAGCCGGCGTGGTCCGGGGAGGAGGCCGAGCAGGCGGGCGTTCTCGCTGACGGCGGCGTTGGCGTCGCCGATGAGGACGATCCGGGACGGGGCGCGGGTGCCGACCTGGTCGGCCAACTCCCGCACGGTGCGCCAGAGTTCCGGCTCGTCAGCCTCGGTCACGGGCAGGCCAGGGGGCTCCTCGCCCTTCGGTGTGCGCAGCATGAACAGGCCGCGGACCAACGGAATCGCCAGGAGTACGGAGATGACGGCCAGCTTGGTCGCGACCGCCGCCGGGGCGTGCGCGAGAAGCAGGTAGTCGGTGCCGGCGAGCGCCGCCAGCAGGAGCACGCCGAGCAGATGGAAGCCGGCGAGCAGTACGAGAGCGCGCAGCGCGCGCAGGGTCGAGCCCATCGGGCCGGGATCCCTCCACGGGGAACGGGGACGGTAGGAAGGGCGCGCGGCCGAGCGGTGGGGTCATGACCGGCGGGTGGGGGAAAGCGGAGTATCGCCTACGGGCACGGGGCCAGGCAAGACATGACCATGCCACCCCGGTGCTCATGTCCCCAGAGGCCCCTCGCCGGCTTTTCCCGGCCTCGTTTCCCGGCCCGCTGTGTCATCGCAGCAGCGACGCCGGGCTCCCGCCGTTCGCCTCGTACCCCGCCACCGCCAGCGCCCGGTACACCGCGAACTCCGCCGCCGGGTCGGCGGTGAGGGTCCACGGGAGGGCGCCCACATGACCGTCGACGTGCACCAGCTGGTTCATGGCCTCCTTCCAGCGCTCGGAGCGCACCAGGAAGTAGATCAGCAGGTGGCGTACGTGAGCCGGCATCGGGTCGTCCGGCCGGGCCGCGTGGACCGCGTACAGCGCGCCGTGGATCGCCTTCGTCACCACCTCGCTCTGGTAGAAGCCGCTGACCAGGTTCACCTCGGGGAGATGCTCGAACACCGCGAAGAGGGGCATCGAAGCCAGCAGCGAGCCCTGCGGAGCCCGGGTCGCCGCCGCTTCCGCGAACGACATCGCCAGCGTGCGCGAGCCGTGCCACTTCTCGCACCAGTAGTGCAGGGCCGCGAGATGCGCCCCCATGTGTTCCGGCGCGCGGTCCAGGATCTTCAGCCAGAGCTGCTCGAACTCCGGCCGGGAGTACGCCAGTCCGCGCGCCACCGACAGCTCGACGATGTACGGGATCGGGTCACCGGGGGAGAGGAGCGCCGCGTCACCGCAGGCCGCCTTCGCCTCCTCCATGATGATCCGGAACTCGTCCGTCCCGGGCGTCGACGTCCGCCACGCCTGCTGCACCAGGAACTCCGCGTGCACCGCCGCGCCGCCCGCGTCCTTGGGCATCTCCGTCCGCCACACCCGCAGCCACTGCCCGCCCGGCGACTCGCTCACCCCGCCGGGGCGCTGCCGCAGTTCCAGCGACGCGGCGCCCGCGAAGGCCTGCACGCGCTGCCAGCGCCGCTCACCGTCCCTCTCCGTGCCGGCGAGCAGCTGCGACGCCGCTCTGTAGTCCTGCGAGCGCTGTACGACGTCCAGCACGTCCAGCAGGTCCTGGTCGGGGCCGGGCATACGGATGTCCAGCGCCTCCTGCCGGACGAAGCCGTAGTTCGCCGGGTCCGCCGCGTCCGGGTCACCAGGGGCGACCTGCTGAATACCGGCACTCCTGCGCCGTATGAACGGCAACACCACGAAGCCGAGCATGACCAGCGCCATCAGGACCCAGAGAATCTCCATGCCTCAAGCGAACCAGACGGGTCCGACAATTGGCCAACCGGTTCAGGCGGAACCTCGGCGGAAGGCCGACGAGACACCTGAGCAAGGCCTTGGGAACCCCTCCGCACCGGGCCCCGGCGGGCGACCGCCGTCACGAATCCCGCCAGCGCACTACCCTCGGTCCACATGAGCGACAGGCACATCAGTCAGCACTTCGAGACCCTCGCGATCCACGCGGGCAACACCGCGGATCCCCTCACCGGCGCGGTCGTCCCGCCGATCTACCAGGTCTCGACCTACAAGCAGGACGGCGTCGGCGGGCTGCGCGGCGGTTACGAGTACAGCCGCAGCGCCAATCCGACCCGTACCGCCCTCGAAGAGAACCTCGCGGCCCTGGAGGGCGGTCGCCGTGGTCTCGCGTTCGCGTCCGGACTGGCGGCCGAGGACTGCCTGTTGCGTACGCTGCTCAGCCCCGGTGACCACGTGGTCATCCCCAACGACGCGTACGGCGGCACGTTCCGCCTGTTCGCGAAGGTCGTCGCCCGGTGGGGCGTGGGGTGGTCGGTCGCCGACACCAGCGACCCCGCCGCCGTACGGGCCGCCCTCACCCCGAAGACGAAGGCCGTGTGGGTGGAGACGCCCTCCAACCCGCTCCTCGGTATCACCGACATCGCCGCCGTCGCCCAGATCGCCCGCGAGGCCGGCGCCCGCCTCGTCGTCGACAACACCTTCGCCACGCCCTACCTCCAGCAGCCGCTGGCTCTCGGCGCGGACGTCGTCGTGCACTCCCTGACCAAGTACATGGGCGGCCACTCGGACGTCGTCGGCGGTGCGCTGGTCACCGGCGACCAGGAACTCGGCGAGGAACTGGCCTACCACCAGAACGCGATGGGCGCGGTCGCCGGGCCCTTCGACTCCTGGCTGGTGCTGCGCGGCGCCAAGACACTCGCCGTGCGGATGGACCGGCACAGCGAGAACGCCACCAGGATCGCCGACATGCTCACCCGGCACGCGCGCGTGACGCGCGTTCTGTACCCGGGGCTCTCGGAGCACCCCGGTCACGAGGTCGCTGCCAAGCAGATGCGGGCGTTCGGCGGCATGGTGTCGTTCCGGGTCCAGGGCGGAGAGGAGGCGGCCGTCGAGGTCTGCAACCGCGCCAAGGTGTTCACGCTCGGCGAGTCCCTCGGCGGCGTGGAGTCCCTGATCGAGCACCCGGGGCGCATGACGCACGCGTCCGTCGCCGGGTCGGCCCTGGAGGTGCCGGGCGACCTCGTACGCCTCTCCGTGGGCATCGAGAACGTCGACGACCTCCTGGAGGACCTCCAGCAGGCCCTCGGCTAGGTCGGCAGCGCAGCGTCTCACCAGCCCGTCAGGGGTGGAGTCGTCTCCGACGGCGGCTCCACCCAGGGGCGGGCCATCGCCGCCCACACGACGAAGACGACCACCGCGGCGCACAGCAGCAGCCACATCAGCCGCCGCGCCGCCCGCCTGCGCCCCAGCATGCGGCTGCCCTGGCGTACGACGTCCACGTACAGGTTGGGCGGCACCCGAGGCGGTGCGCCCTCCATGAGGCGCCGCGCGGACGCCTCCCTGTCCCGGCGGCTCATGACGGCACCACCTTCGGCGCGGCCACGGCCGGTGCCGGGCCCTGCGGCGGATGCAGAAGCGTCGCCGTCGCACGGTCGCAGATCGCGTGCACGCGTTCCATGGGCAGTCCGAGCAGCGCTGCCGTCTGCTCCTCGCCGACCCCCTCGTACAGCCGCAGGACCAGGACCAGCCGCTGCTGAGGGGTGAGCATGGCCAGCGCACCGCCGTGGTGCGGGCGGGCCCGGCCGAGACCGCCGTACTTGTGCCAGGCACCGCGCGCGAAGCGGACGGCGAGGTACTGGCGGGCCCGGTCGTACGGGTCCTCGCCGCGCATCCGGTCCCAGCACGCGTACGTGTGCGCGAAGGCATACGTGAGCAGGCGCCGCGCGCGCGGGTTGTCGTGCGGCGCCTCCGCCGTGAGCAGCGTGGCCGTGTGCAGCAGCCGGCCCGCCGCGCCCGCGACGAACGCCTCGAAGTCCCAGGCCGGCCCGACACCCTGGGACACCTGCCGTTCTCGCACCATGCCTCCCGCCGTACGACAAGGACCCGGTCTCATCTGAGGCCAGGTGCCGCCCGCCGGTCAAGAGTCGGGAAGCGGGAGTCGGTCGTGCAGCGGCCACGCGCGTGTGCGCAGCGATACGGCGGCTGCGTCAGGAGGCGGACTCCGGCTCCCCGACCGGGATGCCCTGGGCCGCCTGGCGGGCGGAGAGCGCGGTGTTGAAGCGCGTGAGGAGCGTGCAGAACGACTCGCGTTCCTCCGGCGCCCAGTCGTGCGTCAGCTCGGCCATCAACTGACGCCTCGACGACCGTACTTCCTCCAGCCGGGACAGCCCGCGCGGGGACAGCTGAAGGACCACCGCCCGCCCGTCCTCGGGATGGGAGGTCCGCTTGACGAGGCCCGTGTCGACGAGCGGAGCCACCTGCCGGGTGACGGTCGACGAGTCGATGCCCATGCTCGCGGCGAGCGCCTTGACGCCCATCGGGCCTTCCTTGTCCAGGCGGTTGAGCAGCAGATACGCGGCGCGGTCCATCGAGTTGCGCACCTGCCCGACTCCCCCGAGCCGGGTCTGTTCGGCACGGCGCGCGAACACCGCGACCTCGTGCTGCAACGTGTCGAGGAGGCCGGTGTCACCGACGGTCGTCATGTCCATCGACATTTCAGGTGTTGTGGGCATGGCCGGGGGCTCACTTCATGAAAGGGGGTGCTGGGTTGGGGGACAGGGTACGCGGCCGGAAGGCAGGCCGTACCGGCGCTGCGCAAACCAGTCTCGGAGCTTGGTCACACCGCGAGTCCGCGGCTGTGAACTGCGAGACTTGGGTCATGAGCTACAGCACGGCTGACTCCTTGCACTCCCTGAGGCCCGTCACTCCCGACGACGTACGAGGCGCCCAGAAGATGCTCATGGGCGTGGCGCGGATGACTGCCATGGAGGGCAGCAGGTATCTGTCCCAGCTGGTGGGAGCGCCGGTGCACCTCAAGTGCGAGAACCTCCAGCGGACCGGGTCCTTCAAGCTGCGGGGCGCGTACGTCCGTATCGCCGGGCTGCTGCCCGAGGAGCGGGCCGCAGGTGTCGTCGCGGCCAGTGCCGGCAACCACGCGCAGGGGGTCGCGCTGGCGTCGGCGCTGCTCGGGGTGCGTGCCACGGTGTTCATGCCGCACGGCGCCCCGCTGCCGAAGATCAGCGCAACCCGTGAATACGGCGCCGAGGTGAGGCTGCACGGACAGGTCGTCGACGAGACGCTGGCCGCCGCGCAGAAGTACGCGGTCGAGACGGGCGCGGTGTTCATCCACCCCTTCGACCACGCGGACATCATCGCCGGGCAGGGCACGGTGGGACTGGAGATCCTGGAACAGTGCCCCGAGGTGCGCACGATCGTCGTCGGGATCGGCGGGGGCGGCCTGGCCGCCGGCATCGCGGTCGCCGTGAAGTCGGTACGGCCCGACGTCCGGATCGTGGGTGTGCAGGCGGCGGGCGCGGCGGCGTACCCGCCCTCGCTGGCCGCCGGGCGGCCGGTGTCGGTGGCGAACCCGGTCACGATGGCCGACGGGATCAAGGTCGGGCGGCCCGGCGACGTGCCGTTCGGGATCATCGGCGAGCTGGTGGACGAGGTCCGCACGGTCAGCGAGGACGAGCTGTCGGCCGCGCTGCTGCTCTGTCTGGAGCGCGCCAAACTCGTCGTGGAACCGGCGGGGGCGAGCCCGGTCGCGGCGCTGCTGAGCGAGCCCGGGGCCTTCGAGGGGCCGGTGGTCGCGGTGCTGTCCGGCGGCAACGTCGACCCGGTGCTGCTGGAGCGCATCCTGCGGCACGGCATGGCCGCTCAGGGCCGCTATCTGGCGGTTCGGCTGCGTCTGACGGACCGGCCGGGTGCCCTCGCGACGCTGCTCGGGGCGTTGTCGGTGGTCGACGCCAATGTCCTCGACGTGAGCCATGTCCGGACCGATCCGCGGCTCGGGCTCACGGAGGCGGAGGTCGAGCTGCACCTGGAGACGAAGGGTCCGGAGCACTGCGCCGAGGTCGGCCGGGCGCTGCGCGAGGCCGGTTACACCGTCATCGTCTGAGGTCGGGGGGTCTCCCCGCCCGATCTCACCCGGACGGGTGGCGTCGGGGAAAATACCAGTTCCACCTCGCGGACGCGGCCGACCGCCCCGCGAAGACCTGCTCCGGAGGAATGCGCCGCCGGCTCGACCTCGCGGCGGCCCTGGTCGTCTCGCCGCCCGTGATGTTCATGGACGAACCGGCGACCGGCCTGGACCCGCAACCGGCAACAACTGTGGGAGGTCAAATTCAGGACCCTCGCGGTCCGTGTCCGTAAGTACCGCTCGGCCACGGCATGACGGCACCCTGGGCATGACGATGCCCCCGGCGCCCAGGAGGGTGCCGGGGGCTCGCAAGGGCTGAGGCAAGGGATTCCGGAGGGTCCGGGGGGTCCGGAGGGCCGTTCCGCGGGGTCAGCTCTGGTAGGGCACGGCCTTCAGGATCCTCACGGAGGCGAGCTTGCCGTTGGGCAACTCGTACTGGGCGTCCGCGCCGACCTTCTTGCCGCTCACCCCGCGGCCCAGCGGAGACTGCGGGGAGTAGGTCTCGATGTCGGCGCTGGCGTACTCGCGCGAGGCGAGCAGGAACGTCAGCGTGTCGTCCTCGTCGCCGTCGAAGGCGATGGTCACGACCGTGCCGGGCGCGACCGTGCCGTTCGCCGCCGGAGCCTCGCCGACCTTCGCGTTCTCCAGGAGCTGGGTCAGCTGGCGCACCCGGAGCTCCTGCTTGCCCTGCTCCTCCTTGGCCGCGTGGTACCCGCCGTTCTCGCGCAGGTCGCCCTCCTCGCGAGCAGCGGCGATCTTGGCGGCGATCTCCGTGCGCGCAGGACCAGTAAGGTGCTCAAGCTCGTTCTTGAGCTTGTTGTACGCCTCCTGGGTCAGCCAGGTGACGTTCTCGCTGGTCTGGGTCACAGGTGCTCCTCGTAGGTACTGGGAATACAAAGCATCGCCCTACCCAGAAGAATGTTCCTTCTCGGATGGGCGAAACCACGAGCCTAACAATTCAGCGGCGGCAGGGGGAGGACATAAGCCATCAGACATACGTCAACGCAGGTCAGCGCCTGTGTGATGAGAGTGACCCTGTTGAAGCCCCGACAGCGCCTCAGCCGGTGTGACAGCCGAGCAGCTCGGCAGTGGTGCCCTTCGACGTCGTACGGAGCGTGACGAGCCTGTCGATGCGGGTGGCGTCGCCGTCGAAGCGGAAGTCGGCGCGACCGACCTCGGCGCCGTTCTCGGCCTGGGAGCGGACCGTGCAGTAGCCGCTCGTACCGGAGTCCTTGCGGACCTCCAGGTGCACCTTTACCGAGTCGTCGTACGTCTTGAAGGTGATGATCTCGGCGCTGATCCTGTTGCCGATGACGTAGTGGTAGCCGAACCAGCCGACCAGGACGAGCAGTACCGTCCCGAGGACGGCGGCGGCGACCTTGAGCTTGCGGTCGGCGTGCTCGTCCGTGGAGCGGCCGTACCGTCCCTCGGGCGGTCGCGTGGTCGCCGTGCTCATGATCGTCCTCTCCGCGAGGCCCCTGGAAAGCCGGGCCCCGGAATTATTGGCCGCTCGGTTCGGTCACTATAGAAGCCGCTCATCGCACCCGCTCACACCGGGCGCCGACCTACTGAGGATTGAGTCTTGACTGACCAGCTGCGACTGATGGCCGTGCACGCCCACCCCGACGACGAGTCGAGCAAGGGCGCGGCCACCATGGCGAAGTACGTGTCCGAGGGGGTGGACGTGCTGGTCGTGACCTGCACGGGCGGGGAGCGCGGGTCCATCCTCAACCCGAAACTGCAGGGTGACAAGTACGTCGAGGAGCACATCCACGAGGTACGCAGGAAAGAGATGGACGAGGCCCGCGAGATCCTCGGCGTCAAGCAGGAGTGGCTCGGTTTCGTCGACTCCGGCCTGCCGGAGGGCGACCCGCTGCCCCCGCTCCCCGAGGGCTGCTTCGCCCTGGAGGACCTGGACAAGGCGGCCGGGGAGCTGGTGAAGCAGATCCGCTCGTTCCGTCCGCAGGTGATCACGACGTACGACGAGAACGGCGGGTATCCGCACCCCGACCACATCATGACCCACAGGGTCTCGATGGTGGCCTTCGAGGGTGCGGCGGACACCGAGACCTACCCGGAGTCGGAGTTCGGCCCGGCGTACCAGCCGCAGAAGCTGTACTACAACCAGGGCTTCAACCGGCCGCGCACCGAGGCGCTGCACAACGCGCTGATCGAGCGCGGCATGGAGTCGCCGTACGGGGACTGGCTCAAGCGGTGGTCGGAGTTCGAGCGCACCGAGCGCACGCTGACCACGCATGTCCCGTGTGCGGAGTTCTTCGAGATCCGCGACAAGGCGCTGATCGCCCACGCCACTCAGATCGACCCCGACGGGGGCTGGTTCCGGGTGCCGATGGAGCTCCAGAAGGAGGTCTGGCCGACGGAGGAGTACGAGCTGGCGAAGTCACTCGTGGACACTTCCCTCCCCGAGGACGACCTCTTTGCGGGCATCCGCGACAATGCCTGACATGAGTGCAAGCGCAAGCCTGGCAATGACGCACCTCGTCTCGTTCGCGGCGGAGGTCGACGAGGACAAGGTGACCCCCGGTGTCCTCGGCTTCATCGTGTTCGCGGTGATGGCCCTCGCGGTGTGGGGGCTGATGAAGTCCATGAACAAGCAGATGGGCAGGATCGAGTTCAAGGAGGCGCCGGACCCCGAGGAGACCCCCGGCGCCGCCAGGGAAGCGGCCAAGGGCTCCGCCCGGGAGTGAGGCGCCGCACCGGGTGCCCGGCACCTGGTGTCCGCACCTCCGGCCCTCCCTACCTCTGTCCGGCCGCCGCCACCGGCACCCCCATGACCTCCCGGGCGTGCCGGCTCGGGATCATGCCCAGGCGCCATGCCTGCCAGCCGGACTCCAGGGCCACACCGCGCTCCAGCAGGAGCTGGTAGGCATCGAGGTAGTCGTCGAGTTTCTCGTCGCGCGACGAGTGACGGGCGCGGGAGAGCTGGGTCAGCTCTTCCTGGGCCACCGCCGTGCCGATGTCGACACCGCCGGGGGCCGCGTAAGGCAGCAGGGTGCAGCGCAGGAAGCGCGCCCAGTCCTCCCCGCGCCGGTCGCCGTACGAGGTGAACAGGCCGATCGCCTCGTCGCACAGGGCCAGCGCCTGCGGGGTGCGGGCGTTGCCCGCGTCGACCACCGCAAGCTCCAGGCAGGTCCAGGCCTCGCCGTGGGCCACCCCGATGCGCTGGAAGTCGGCGCGGGCGTCCACCAGGAGCTGGCGGGCGAACCCGGAGTTGCGCAGCGAGCCCGTCTGGACCGCCCGCTGGTCACGGGTGACGCGGGCCGAGTGATGGCGGGCGCAGGCCAGGCCGTAGACGTCCCGGATGCGGGAGAACATCGTGCGGGAACGTTCCAGCTCGCGGACCGCCAGATCCAGGTTGCCGGTCTCCTCCAGCGACTGCCCGAGGTAGTACACCGACCACGCCTCACCACGCGCGTCCTCGTTGTCCCGGTGGACCGCTGCGGCCCGGCGCAGCCCGTCCACCGCCGCCGACGCGTCCCCGGCGACCAGCCGGGCGCGGGCCAGCTGGGTCAGGGCCCAGGCCTCGCCACGGGCGTCGCGCGTACGGCCGTACAGATCGAGGGCAGTGCGCAGTTCGGACTCGGCGCGCGGTACGTCGCCCATCCGCAGGCCCAGCTGGCCGAGCTGGAAGTGGGCCCACGCCTCGCCGTGGATCGACTCGCCCTCGCGGTGCAGGACCAGGGAACGGGTCAGCAGGTCCCAGGCCTCGGCGAGACGGGAGCGGTCGCGTTCGACGGCCGCGAGCGCGTGCATCGTCCAGGCGCGGTCGGTCGCCAGTTCGGGGGCCTGCTGAAGATCCAGGGCCTCCTGGAGCTTCGCCGCCGCCTCGACCAGGTTGCCCTGGTGGTGCAGCGTGATGCCGAGGGAACAGAGCGCCCGGGCGGCGCCGGCGTCGTGGTGGGCCTCCATGTACAGTTCGACGACCGAGGTGAGCGTCGTGCGCGCCTTGTCCAGCTCGCCCAGCTGACGGGCCGCGATACCCGTACGCCACTGCACCGAGCGGACCAGCAGACCCTGGTCCACCGACTCCGCCAGCTCGCTGATCTCGCCGAGCCGGTAGAGGTCGCCGCGCAGCAGGCAGTAGTCGCACAGGGCGCCGAGCAGGTTGAGCACCGCGGCCTGGTTGACGCCCTCCGCGTGCCGCAGAGTCGCCGTGATGAAGCTCGACTCGTCGTCCAGCCAGCGCAGCGCCTCGTCGAGGGAGGTGAAGCCGTGCGGGCTGAAGCGGTCCGAGCGGGTCGACATGTTGCCGTCGACCAGGCGCAGCACCGAGTCGGCCAGCTCGCCGTAGTTCACGATCAGACGTTCCTGCGCGGCCGTGCGCTCCGCCGGTTCCTCCTCGTCCAGGAGGCGGGCCTGCGCGAAGGCGCGGACCAGGTCGTGCAGGCGGTACCGGCTGCCCCGCACGTGGTCGATCAGGCCCGCGCGGGCGAGCGCGTCCAGCTGACGGGTCGCCTCCGTCCGGTCCGTGCCCAGGAGGGACGCGGCCGCCGCGGTGCCGAGCGAGGCACGCCCGGCCAGCGCCAGCCTGCGCAGCAGCCGCCGGGCCGGATCCGACTGGTCGGTGTAACGCAGCCACAGGGCCCGCTCGACCGGCTCCACGGGGCCGTACGCGCCCAGGTCCGCCGCCAGCCGGCGATGGCTGCGCGGGCCGAGGGCAGAGCCCGCGATGCGCAGCGCCAGCGGCAGCCCGCCACACAACTCCCTTATCCGGTCGGCGGATTCGGCATCGTAGGGATCTGATCCCGACCCCGGATCCGCCTGCGCGGACGCGTTCAGCAGTTCCTCCGAGCCCGTCGCGTCCAGGGCCTCCACGGGCAGTTGGTGGACCCAGAAGGGCAGGTCGTCCGGCAGGGCGAGAGGCTCCCGGGTGGTGGCGATGACGAGGCTGTCGGAGCGCTCCGGGACGAGCGCGCAAACCTGCTCGGGGTCCTGGGCGTCGTCCAGGACGATGGTCACCGGGACCCTGGTGAGGTGCTGGTTGTACAGCTCGCTCAGCCTTCTGACCTGCTGGTCCGGTGACGAACGCTCGCGGAAGAGGAGCTGCTCGCGGGAGGCGCCGAGGCGGTTCAGAAGGTGCAGAAGGGCGTCGCGGGTGGGCAGCGGCGGCTCCTGGGGGCTGTCGCCGCGCAGATCCACCACGCACGCGCCCCGGAACTGGTCCCGCAGATCGTGCGCCGCGTGGATCGCGAGCGCGCTGCGACCGCTGCCGGACGGGCCGTGCAGAACGACCAGGGTCGGCCGGGTCTCCGTACTTGCCCGGGCCGCGTGCACCCACTGCCGGATGCGAGCCAGTTCCTGACGCCGGCCTGCGAACGGCTCGTCCGGGTCCGGGAGTTGGGCGAACGATTGCTCAAGGACGCTACGACTGCGGGCCGCCGCACTCTTGTCGCTGCCGCGCAGCCTCGGCCCCGTCTTCTTAGGCCCGGTGGACGCGCTGAGCACCCGCTGCTGGTCGAGGAACGGACGGATGCCGCGTACCTCCAGTGCCGTCAGCCAGGTCAGCCGCAGCTGTTCGGGACCGCCGGGCTGGCTCACGGCACCCGCGCGATGGTGGGCGGCGGGGACATGCGAGGCGGTCACCTTGATGACGGTCGCGGCGGCGCCCGCGACGCCCACGGTCAGCGCCGCGCCCACGGCGGTGCCCGTACCGGTGCCCAGCGCCAGGTCGGCGACGCCCGCAGCGAGGGCGGCAACAGCCGCCACCAGCAAGGGAGTTCCGGCACCCTCCCGGGCGTACCGCTGCCCGAAGGTGAGGTGCCCGGCCTTCGACTCGTCGAGTGCCCGCGTGTACGCCTCGTACTCCTCCGCGGACGACTGCGCCATGGCGTCCAGCGCGCCGCGCGCCCGCGTGAGCAGCACGCCCCCGTCGGTACGCCCCCCGGACCGCCGCACCTCTTCCTCCACGGCGCGGCTCAACAGCCGCTCGGCTTCCGCCCGGTGGCTGTCCCGCATGGTGTCCCCCTCCGGCGTCAACTGCTTTGGCTATGAGTGTCCGTCGCGGAAGGCACGAGCGCGAGAGGGCTGACGATCAGTGGAGCCGGTTCCGTGACGTTCGAGTGACCCGCTCGCTTGTCCGTGTGTCGAGATAGTTATCGATTGGGGGGGCGTTGTGGACGAGTGTGATGAGGATGGGCCGGCCGGACTGGTTCCGGTTGTTTCCTGTGCGCGGACGTCCGAGGCCGTTCGCCAACGTGACGGGCACCGTGTGCGTCATCAGCTGCGGATCAATGAGCGGACCGCGCGCGAACAGGGCTGCACGGTGGTCGCGACCTGCGGCGACAATGGCCTCAGCGCGTCCAAGGCGGGAGTGGCGCGGCCTGAATTCGAGCGTCTGGTCGCGGACCTGGAGCGCGGGCACACCGCCAGCGGACAGCTGATCGAAGGGAAACCGCGCGTGGGACTACTCGAGGTTGGAGGCCGTCCGGCGTTGAGCGGATCGGGTGGCACCGGCGGGTGCAATCGTGTGAGAAGTAGCCGTCCTACGGTTGGCCGGGGCCCGTCGGGCAGGATGGGACACATGCCGAACCGACTGGCCCACGAGGCGTCCCCCTATCTCCTCCAGCACGCCGACAACCCCGTCGACTGGTGGCCCTGGTCGGAAGAGGCCTTCACGGAGGCACGACAGCGAGGTGTTCCCGTACACCTGAGCGTCGGGTATTCGAGCTGCCATTGGTGCCATGTCCTGGCTCGGGAAAGCTTCGAGGACGAAGCAGTCGCCGCCTTCATGAACGAGCACTTCGTGAACATCAAGGTCGACCGCGAGGAGCGCCCCGACGTAGACGCCGTCTACATGGAGGCCGTCCAGGCGGCCACCGGTCAGGGTGGCTGGCCCATGACCGTGTTTCTCACGCCCGGTGCCGAGCCCTTCTACTTCGGCACCTACTTCCCGCCTACTCCCCGCAGCGGCATGCCCTCCTTCCAGCAGGTGCTGGAGGGGGTCCGCGCCGCCTGGACCGACCGGCGCGACGAGGTCGCCGAGGTCGCGCGGAAGATCGTGCGGGATCTCGCCGGGCGGGAGATCGAGTACGGCGCGCCCGAGGCGCCCGGCGAGGAGGAGCAGGCGCGGGCGCTGCTCGGGCTCACCCGGGAGTACGACGCCCAGCGCGGGGGTTTCGGCGGCGCCCCCAAGTTCCCGCCGTCCATGGTCCTGGAGTTCCTCCTGCGGCACGGCGCCCGGACGGGGTCCGAGGGGGCGTTGCAGATGGCCCAGGACACCTGTGAGCGCATGGCCCGGGGCGGGATCTACGACCAGCTCGGCGGCGGCTTCGCCCGGTACTCCGTCGACCGGGAGTGGGTCGTGCCCCACTTCGAGAAGATGCTGTATGACAATGCCCTTTTGTGCCGTGTGTACGCCCACCTCTGGCGCGCCACCGGCTCCGAGCTGGCCCGGCGCGTCGCCCTGGAGACCGCCGACTTCATGGTGCGTGAACTCCGCACGAACGAAGGGGGGTTCGCGTCCGCGCTCGACGCCGACAGCGACGACGGGACCGGTAAGCACGTCGAAGGTGCCTATTACGTCTGGACGCCGCCCCAGCTCGCCGAGGTCCTCGGGGCCGAGGACGCGGAGCTTGCCGCGCACTACTTCGGGGTGACGGAGGACGGCACCTTCGAGGAAGGGGCCTCCGTCCTTCAACTTCCGCAGCACGAGGGCGTGTTCGACGCCGAGAAGATCGACTCCATCAAGGTGCGGTTGATCGGTGCCCGTGGTGCACGGCCCGCTCCGGGGCGGGACGACAAGGTGGTCGCCGCCTGGAACGGGCTCGCGATCGCCGCGCTCGCCGAGGCCGGCGCCTACTTCGAGCGGCCCGACCTCGTGGACGCCGCGCTGGCCGCCGCCGATCTCCTCGTGCGGGTTCATCTCGACGACCGGGCCCACCTCGCCCGTACCAGCAAGGACGGTCAGGTCGGGGCGAACGCCGGGGTGCTGGAGGACTACGCCGATGTCGCCGAAGGGTTCCTCGCCCTGGCCTCCGTGACGGGGGAGGGGGTGTGGCTGGAGTTCGCCGGGTTCCTGCTCGACCATGTGCTCGTGCGGTTCGTCGACGCGGAGTCAGGTTCGTTGTACGACACCGCCAGTGACGCCGAGCAGCTGATCCGGCGGCCCCAGGACCCCACCGACAACGCCGTTCCCTCCGGGTGGAGCGCCGCGGCGGGGGCACTGCTGGGCTACGCCGCGCAGACCGGTGCCGAGCCTCATCGGGCCGCTGCCGAGCGGGCGTTGGGGGTGGTGAAGGCGCTCGGGCCGCGTGTGCCTCGGTTCATCGGGTGGGGGCTCGCTGTCGCCGAGGCGCTGCTCGACGGGCCCAGGGAGGTCGCGATCGTCGGGCCGTCGCTCGGGGATCCGGCCACAACGGTCCTGCACCGTACGGCACTTCTCGCGACCGCTCCGGGTGCCGTTGTCGCCGTGGGGACCTTGGGCAGTGACGAGTTGCCGTTGCTCGCCGGGCGGATTCTCGTCGGCGGTGAGCCCACCGCGTATGTCTGCCGTCACTTCACCTGTGACGCTCCGACTACCGATCCGGAGCGGTTGCGTATCGCGCTGGGCGGCTGAAACCGGCCCGCCCGGTCGGCCGACCGGCGTGTGCACGTCGCAGCGGTCCTTCGCCCCCACCGCCCCTACCCGCCCCATCTCTGGGAGCTGCGCTCCCACCCGCCTTGCGAGTGGGAGAAAACGGGCCGACTCGGCCTCTATGGACAAATTGGCAGCTCAGACGGCTTCCGGCGTGGGACGTACGGGCCCTGGACGCTGCCGACGCCGTGACCGAGGAGCGCGTTCTGGAGCATGTCGCCAGGCTTCACATCGCTGGTTTCGCAAAGGCCCCGCCTCACCGGGGGAAGACCGGGTGAGGCGGGGCCTTGGCGTTCAGAACTGAGCGGTCGCCGAGGCTCCGTCTCTGCCCGGGGCGCGGTGCAGTTCTCCTTCCAGCAGGGTGCGGACGCGGGTGAGTTCCCGTGCCAGCTCGCGATCGGCTGCTTCGATCGCCTGCAGGTCGGTTCGGATGTCCAGTGTCTGTGACCAGAGCACGCCCCGGCCCAGTTCCAGAAGTTCCAGCGCTCGGTCCGGGTGGCCCGCGGCGAGCTGTGCCGCGGCGGCGTCGGAGGCCACCGCTTCCCCGGCGTCTTTCAGCACCCTTTCCTGGCTGGTGCGGTCGAGGCCGCGCCATGCGACGACAGGCAGGAGCTCGACGGCGCGTGCGTACGCCTGGGCAGCGGTTTCCGATCCGGGGGCGTCGGCCATGGCACGCCTGCCCCATCCGCACGCGGCTTCCAGCTGCCGCCGGACGGGGGCGGCTGCGAGGTCGGCGGCCGCTTGCCATGCGACGGCCGCCCGGCGGCGGAGGGGTCCGGGCTCCGGGGTGCCGTATATACCGGCCCGCCGCTCCAGTGCCTTTGCCAGGTTGATCAGTACCGAGCACAGCTGGGGAGAGCTGTTGTCGAATTGTCCGGCGAGTGTCTCCAGCAGCTCCGCCGCACGGTCCAGGTCAGCGAGCGAGCCGGTGAGCTGTGCGCGGTCGAGGAGGATATCCGCTTCTGTCATGCGCAGTTCAGGGCCGAGTTCGGGCCATCGCTCGGCTTCGTCGACGGCCTGTGCCAGCATGGCCAGGGCCGACTCCATGTCCGATTCGCTCTGTCGTCTGCTGCCCCGGGTACCCAACGCGGCGGCGAGACGCATGGTGACGAGCGCGACCTCCGCCTCGCCGCGCGGCATTTTCGTGTGTGCCTCCTCCAGACAGCGGATGGCGCGGTTCAGGTCCTGTTCGTCGCCGGTGAGATCGAATCGCTCCTGGAGCCGTGCCGCGAGTTCGGAAAGGCTCATGGCGCGGATGCGCCCGTATTCCTTCACGCCCGCCTGACGGGCGTAGCGGAGGGTGCGGGTGATGTCGACGGCTTCGGAGGCGATCTCGATGGATGCGTCGAGGTCGTCGATGAGCCGGAAGAAGAGGAATCGGGTGCGGAGTGCGATGGACGCGTGGAAGAGCACTTGGGCTGTGACGGCGTGGTTCTGGGTGCTGAGGGAGTCGATTCCGGACAGGTTGCCGAGGGTCGCTCTCAAACGGGAGCTCGTCCGGTGCTCTGGCTCCAGGCACAGGCGGCATGCCTCTCGGTGCATGCGGATGGACTCGTCGAGGTCCTCCACATCGCCGGTGACAAGAAACCAGTCGTCGAGGACCATGGCGAGATTGGCCACGTCCTTGATCCGGGCCAGTCCTGAACTGTTCTGTTCGACGCCGGCTCGCGCGCATGCGACGGACTCTTCGAGATCGGATGTGTTGCCGAGCATCCCGTAACGGCTCAGCAGTGCCACCCCCAGGTTGGCCCTGCACGCGGCCCGGAACGGCAGGTCGCCGGCTCCGTCCCCGAGCACCTCACGGAGTTCCTGGATGCTGCGGTCCAGCTGGGCGATGTCGTAGGAGTCCCTGGCTCGCTGCGCTCTCGAAGAGGCCCGTTCGGCTGCGATCAAACGGCGACCGGACCGGAAGAGACTCACCGAGCCGACGCCGTCATCGCGCGACCCGAGGGCTCGGGACAGTCGGCGACGGGGCTGAGCGCCGTCAGGTCTTTCAGCGGCACGGCGATCTGCGTCTGCCCGCTCTTGAGCAGGAGGGTTCCGTTCCCGATCCGCTGGACGGCGCCGCACAGAGAGCCGAGGCCGGCGGCGGTGATCTGCACCATGGGCGGTTTCGCCGCGGGCCCGTACCAGGTGGCCCCGACCGCCCCCACCAGCAGCAGCGTGCAGAGCAGGGTGAGGGTGATGCCACGGCGGAGCGCGGCGAGCGCGGTCTTGGTCTCCCGGTGATCGGCGGCGCTGCGTGTCGTCACGTCGGACACCGGGGTGTGCGTGAGCTGGCCGTTCGAGGCCCTGAGCAGCGAGACCGCCCCCGCGGCACCGCAGGCGAGCGCTGCCAGCAACAGGATTCCTGCGGCCGCCGACCAGCCGGTGGCCAGCTGGGAGACATCGGACCGGCCCTTGACGAGGCTGAAGCCGACGAGTCCGGCGAGCAGTGCGCCCAGCGCGGTGCGCCAGACGGTGGCAACCGTACGCACCCGTGGAAGCTGTTCCCGGAACAGTCTGTCGCGTTCTTGGGAGATCAGCAGGGCGTCGTCGTGAGCCTGCGGACCCGGCGAGACACGGATGGGGCTCATGGGCTGTCCTGCGTCAGAACCAGCGTCCAGTACGCGCCGCACCCGCTCCTGTTCTCGGGCCGACCGCTGTGTTCACCGCGGCAGTTGCAGCTGATGGGCACCGTCTCGCCGGCGGCGGCAGGCCCAGCGGGAGGTGGGCTCTGCGACGCGGAAGCGGGTATGTGACGGTAGACGTCGTCGAACAACGGAACCTCCAGAGTCGCCGCGCAGCGTGGGCAGGGCCCTTGCAGTACGACTCCCATGCCACGGGCCTCCTGTACGCCGAAGGCGCGCGCCGCGTGCTCTCCATAGGCGATGTCGGTGATCTCCTGGTAGGGCAGTGAGCTGCAGTTGCCGGGCGGTGCTGACATGTTGCTCCTGGCTGCGAGGGTCGTGATCGTGCCGGGCACGTGCGGGCCGGGCTACGGCCCGGTGTGGGTGAACGGCATCCACGCGGCCACGTCATCCGCGTCGCCGCTTCTCAGCCGCCGCACCGCTTGGTGCAGGGCGCGGGCGGAGCGGTCGGCGTGGAGTGTGCCGTCGTCCGCCAGTTCTTCGTACAGGGCCGCAGCGATCCGGCTCGCCGCCAGGTCGCTAACGGACCAGAGTGTTCCGACGACGTGCTGGAAACCGGCGTAGTGCAGCGCCGCGGTGAGGGTGATGGCTTCGTCGCTCAGGACGAGGCCGCCGGTGGCGGTCTTGCAGGCGGCGAGGAAGGCGAACTCGCCGCGGAAGCTGCCTTGGCCGAGGTCGCGGACGGTCAGCAGGCCGTCGCGCAGCAGCAGGCCCCCGCGCGCCGGATCGGCGAGCTCCTGGCCACCGTGGCAGCTGAAGTGGGCCCATCGGTGCCGCAGCAGGCCGGCCTGGACCGCCGCGCGGGTCGCCTTCTCGTCCTCGGCGCAGGTCAGCCGGTCGCCGAAGCGGACCGTCAGTACGTCGCGTTCCGCTGCGGATCCTCTCAGCCGGGGCTGGCCCGGGGCGTCGGGGGCGACGTACAGCAACCGTCCGGGGCCGACGTGGGGACCCGCGTTTCGGGCTTCCCACAAGGCGCGCAGGGTGGGCGTGTAGGAGGACGCGACGCGGTCCAGCACGGTTCGGTGACGGCCGTCGGCGGGGCGGCCATGGTATCCGGCCGCGTGCAGGGGCAGCAGGCTGAGCAGTCCGGTGGGACACCACCACAGGCGGGGACAGGCGGTTTCGGGGGCGATCGGCCCGTCGAAGCCGAGCGCGTCCAGCACCGGGCCTGCGATGCGGTCCCAGAGCCATGCGGTGGTGGCGCGCAGGCCGACGTCCATCTCGTTCCTGGCGTGGGCCATCGCGTCTCGGGCGGCGGTCGAGCGCCGGAACGCGGCGGGTGACCGATTGCCGCCGTGGAAGTCCGAGCGCGCGGCGGCGAGTTCCCCGGCCGCCTCCTCCACGGCCGCGAGCTGTCCGAGGTGGCGCGTCGTCCAGTATTCGACTTCGGACGCTGTGAGCCCTTCCAGGGGGAGGACATGCACGCCGTCGGCCTGTACGACGATGGCGTCGCAGCGCCAGCGGCTGATGTTCAGTACGACGACCGGGCCGTGTCGTGCGACCGGCAGGAGCGCCGGCAGACGGGGGGCTCGGAGAAACTGCTCCAGGCGTAAGTCGCCGTGGGTGCGGCCAAGCCGGCGTACTCGCTCGACGAGTCCGTCCCATTCACGGGCCAGCTTCATCCGGCGGTCTGTCCAGACCGTCGCGTCCGACTGCGACTTCGGCTCGCCCATATCCCCCCAACCGCCCCGGACCGCCGTTCCTGTCACATACGGTAGCGCTCCAGTGTCTTTCCGCGGCGGGCACTTGCCCATTTCCGTCGGGGTTGGGAACGTCGGCGGCAGTCGCCGGGGCGGCCGGATGTCGCATCGCGGTGATGGGGACGACGCCGGGACCGGGCGCGTGGCCACAGCGGCGGAAGAAGGAGAGGCGCTTCTTGGGTGGTCATTTGCTCGGGAGCAGCGGTGCGGCGGGTGCTGCCGGACGCCTTGAGTACGTGCGGCAGACGGACGCGCAGGTGCTCGACTTCGACCTCGCGGCCGCCGTCCCGGAGCGCTCGGGCGAAGGACTTGGGTGCAGATCCAACGAGGGTTCTGGCGATCAAGCCGCTGGTATGAGCGTGTCGCGGTATCGGGCCGGGTGGTTGCGCGTGAACTCCTGTGTCTCGTGCCAGGCCCACTAGGTGTCGAAGTCGCGGTTGCTGCGCGGGGCACGGAGTTTCAGGACGGCTTCGGCGCCGGAAAGGCCCCAGCGGGCTCCGGTGATGTCGAGGCGGTCTTTGACCAGGTGGCGGCACGCCCCCTTCGATGATCCCGGTGGCGATCGGGAAGCCTTCGGCCGGCGCGGTGTCGTGGACCGGCCTCGGCCACCGGCCGCGGCTCGAAAGCCGCGGCCATGCAGGGAAGGTCAGGGATCACCCGTGCTGGTACGCCACCATCGAGATGCCGATGTAGTGCGCGATGAACGCCGCCAGGGTGAGGGAGTGGAACACCTCGTGGAACCCGAACCAGCGCGGTGACGGGTTGGGGCGCTTGATCCCGTAGATCACGCCGCCCGCGCTGTAGAGCAGCCCGCCGACGACTACCAGCACCAGGACGGCGATGCCGCCCGCGCGCATGAAGTCCGGCAGGAAGAAGACGGCCGCCCAGCCCATCGCGATGTAGCAGGGCGTGTAGAGCCAGCGCGGGGCGCCGACCCAGAACACGCGGAAGGCGATGCCGGCCACGGCCGCGCCCCAGATGCTCCACAGGAGCCACTGCCCCTTGCTCGCCGGGAGCAGCAGCATCGTCAGCGGGGTGTAGGTGCCCGCGATGATCAGGAAGATGTTCGCGTGGTCGAGCCTGCGCAGGACGCCGTCCATGCGCGGGCTCCAGGTGCCGCGGTGGTAGAGCGCGCTCACGCCGAACAGCAGGCAGGCGGTGAGGGTGAAGATCCCGCAGGCGATGCGCGCCCGGCTCGAACTGGCGAGCGCGGTGAGCGCCAGGCCGGAGATGAGTACGGCCGGAAACATGCCGAGATGCAGCCAGCCGCGCAGCTTGGGCTTGATCTCATCGGAATGTGGCAGCGAGAGCGCCATGGGGCCGCGGCCGGCGGTCGGCGAGTCCATGGGCGCGTCGGAGGCGGACGCAGTCATGACGGCGATCGTACCTACGTAACCGTAAGTTACGCGTCAGTACGGCGGGAGGGGTGGCGGGAAGTGTCCATCCTCTCACGTGTGCCGGCCCTCGGGAGGTCCAGGTGAATGGGGGGTGGCCCGGAGGAAACCCCCGGGTGGGTACTGGGTGAGTGGCGATGGTCACGTCGCTCAGGTGTGAGGCCCTCTGGACAGATGGGCGCTCCGGTCGGATGATCAAATGAGTGCGGTCGGCACCGGATGAGCGCCATTGATCAACACCGTGAAGCATCCGGGTCGCAGCCCCCAAGGGGCAGTCAGCAAAAAACCCTCATTCAAGGAGCAATCGTGGCGCGCGACATCGCGGCTCCCGTTCCCCCTGACACCTTCCTCTCAGGCACCGTCCCGACCAACCACAAGCAACTGGTCTCGTGGGTGAACGAGATCGCAGAACTGACGCAGCCGGACAACGTGGTCTGGTGTGACGGTTCCGAAGCCGAGTACGAGCGACTGTGCGAGGAGCTCGTCCAGAAGGGCACCTTCAGGAAACTGGACCCGATCAAGCGCCCCAACTCCTACTACGCGGCCTCCGACCCGACCGATGTCGCCCGTGTCGAGGACCGCACCTTCATCTGCTCCGAGAAGGAGGAGGACGCGGGCCCCACGAACCACTGGAAGGACCCGGCGGAGATGCGGGACATCTTCGCGGGGGAGAAGGGCGTCTTCCGCGGCTCGATGAAGGGCCGGACGATGTACGTCGTCCCGTTCTGCATGGGCCCGCTCGGCTCGGACCTCTCCGCGATCGGCGTCGAGATCACCGACTCGGCGTACGTCGCCGTGTCCATGCGCACGATGACGCGCATGGGGCAGCCGGTCCTCGACGAACTCGGTACCGACGGTTTCTTCGTGCGTGCTGTGCACACGCTCGGGGCGCCGCTGGCCGAGGGCGAGGCCGACGTGCCGTGGCCGTGCAACTCCACGAAGTACATCTCGCACTTCCCGGAGAGCCGCGAGATCTGGTCGTACGGCTCCGGGTACGGCGGCAACGCGCTGCTCGGCAAGAAGTGCTACGCGCTGCGCATCGCGTCCGTCATGGCGCGCGACGAGGGCTGGCTCGCCGAGCACATGCTGATCCTCAAGCTCACGCCCCCGCAGGGAGGGTCGAAGTACGTGGCGGCGGCCTTCCCGTCGGCCTGCGGCAAGACGAACCTCGCGATGCTGGAACCGACGGTCGGCGGCTGGACCGTCGAGACGATCGGCGACGACATCGCGTGGATGCGCTTCGGCGAGGACGGCCGCCTGTACGCCATCAACCCCGAGGCCGGTTTCTTCGGCGTCGCGCCCGGCACGGGTGAGCACACCAACGCCAACGCGATGAGGACGCTGTGGGGCAACTCGGTCTTCACGAACGTCGCGCTGACCGACGACGGCGACGTCTGGTGGGAGGGCATGACGGAGGAGACTCCGGCCCACCTGACCGACTGGAAGGGCAACGACTGGACGCCGGAGTCAGGAGTCCCGGCCGCCCACCCCAACGCCCGCTTCACCACCCCCGCCGCCCAGTGCCCGATCATCGCGCCCGAGTGGGAGGACCCCAAGGGCGTGCCGATCTCGGCGATCCTGTTCGGCGGGCGGCGCGCCACCGCTGTCCCGCTGGTCACGGAGTCCTTCGACTGGAACCACGGTGTCTTCCTGGGCGCGAACGTGGCCTCCGAGAAGACGGCCGCCGCCGAGGGCAAGGTCGGCGAGCTGCGCCGCGACCCCTTCGCCATGCTGCCGTTCTGCGGCTACAACATGGGCGACTACATGGCGCACTGGATCGACGTGGCGAAGGACAGGGACCAGTCCAAGCTGCCGAAGATCTACTACGTCAACTGGTTCCGCAAGAACGACGAGGGCAAGTTCGTGTGGCCCGGCTTCGGTGAGAACAGCCGCGTCCTGAAGTGGATCGTGGACCGGCTGGACGGCAGGGCCGAGGGCGTCGAGACGCCGATCGGTGTCCTGCCGGCCAAGGGTGCGCTCGACACGAACGGTCTCGAACTCTCCGAGTCCGACCTCGACTTCCTGCTCACCGTCGACAAGGAGGTGTGGCGCGAGGAGGCGGCGCTGGTTCCCGAGCACCTGAACACCTTCGGCGAGCACACTCCGAAGGAGTTGTGGGACGAGTACCGGGCGCTGGTGGAACGTCTGGGCTGACGCCCACTCCTGTAGCTCCGCGGCCGGTCGGACTTGCCCTGACCTGCGACGTCGTCATGGCCGGCCGCGGTGGTCCTGCTCGCCCCCGCCGCCCCTGCCCGTCCCGTCCCTGGGGGATGCCGTCCCCAGACCCCAGCTTCGGCCCTGAAGGTGCACCGTCCTCATACTCCCCAAGGAACGGCCACGGCGGTTTGCCAGGGGCGCGGGGAACCGCGCGACAAGCCACGACCCACCCGCAGTCGCATACCACGGCACCTCTCGCGGTGAACCGCACCCCACCCAAGGGCACTTCACAACCCCGGCGTCACAAGAACCTCTGCTCAAGCGAACGCAGTGCTGGGGCACCCGGTCCGCGCGTCGCTGCGGGAGCGCGCGGACCGGGGCCGTCGGGGGAGCCTCGGAAGGGGCTCAGCGGGACGCGAGGGTGCGGGGCTCGGTGGCCTCCGCGTGGGCGTCCATGCGTTCGGCGGCGAGGATCGCGGCGGCCGTGTCGGCGCGGGAGGCCGCGACGACCAGGGCCCGTCCGGCGAGCGCGTGGGCCCGCTGGTGCAGAGCGGTGAGGTCGCGGGTGCCGGTGGCGGGGGTCGAGGCGCGGACCGGGGTACGCCCGCGACGCAGCCTGCTCACCTGGCCTGCGAGGCGCTCGGCGGCGGTGTCCAGGTCGGCGGAGGGCGCGAGGGCGCGCAGCTCGTCGGTCGCCGTGAGGAGTGCGGCGAGGTGGCCGGCCAGCTGGATGTCCAGTTCCTCCTCGCGCGACCTGTGGGGGTAGTCCGAGGCGGTGCCGGCCAGCGCGTTGCGGGTGCTGTGGACCGAGGGGGTGCGGATCGGTTCGTACATGGGGAGAAAGCCTCCTGTGCGCTGACAGGAAGCCATCCTAGCTTGGATTGAGTCTAAAGTTGAGCACTATCGGGAAAGGCGGGGCCCGGCTGTTACGGCTGGCTGTAGCCGTCCAGGAAGGTGCCGATGCGGGTGACCGCGTCGCGCAGATCACCGACCGTCGGCAGCGTCACCACGCGGAAGTGGTCCTGCTCGGGCCAGTTGAAGCCCGTACCCTGCACGACCATGATCTTCTCGCGGCGCAGCAGGTCCAGGACCATGCGCCGGTCGTCCTTGATCTTGAAGACGTTCGGGTCGAGGCGCGGGAAGAGATAGAGCGCACCCTTCGGCTTCACACAGCTGACGCCCGGAATCTGCGTGAGCAGCTCGTACGCGAGATCCATCTGCTCCTTGAGCCGCCCGCCCGGCAGCACGAGGTCGTTGATGGTCTGCCGCCCGCTGAGCGCGGCGACCACCCCGTGCTGGCCCGGCATGTTCGCGCACAGGCGCATGTTCGCCAGGATCGTCAGACCCTCGATGTACGAGTCGGCGTGCGCGCGGGGCCCGGAGACCGACATCCAGCCGACCCGGTAACCGGCGACGCGGTACGCCTTCGACATGCCGTTGAAGGTGAGCGTGAGGAGGTCGGGGGCGATCTTCGCGGTCGAGGTGTGCGTGGCGCCGTCGTACAGGATCTTGTCGTAGATCTCGTCCGAGCAGACGAGGAGGTTGTGGCGGCGGGCGATGTCCGTCAGCCCCCGGAGCATCGCGTCGTCGTAGACCGCGCCTGTCGGGTTGTTGGGGTTGATGATGACGATCGCCTTGGTGCGGTCGGTGACCTTGCGCTCGATGTCCGCGAGGTCCGGCATCCAGTCGGCCTGCTCGTCGCAGCGGTAGTGGACCGCCGTACCGCCGGAGAGGGAGACCGCCGCCGTCCACAGGGGGTAGTCGGGGGCGGGTACGAGCACCTCGTCACCGTCGTCGAGGAGGGCCTGCATCGACATCACGATCAGCTCGGAGGCGCCGTTGCCGATGAAGACGTGCTCGACGTCCGTCTCGATACCGAGGGTCTGGTTGTGCATGACGACCGCCCGGCGCGCCGCCAGCAGTCCCTTCGCGTCGCCGTACCCGTGGGCCGACGACACGTTGCGGAGGATGTCCTCCAGGATCTCGGGCGGACACTCGAAGCCGAAGGCGGCCGGGTTGCCGGTGTTCAGCTTGAGAATGCGGTGCCCCGCCGCCTCGAGCCGCATCGCCTCTTCGAGAACCGGGCCCCGGATCTCGTAACAGACGTTGGCTAGCTTGGTCGACTGGATCAGCTGCATAGCGGTGAGTTTACGGCGGAGTAACGCGCCGGGCGTCGTGTTATCCGCCACGTGGGACGGAGACGGGGGCGGGTGCGGGCGCGCCGGGGCGCGAGGGCGGGGGCAGGGTGCGGAAGGCGAACGTGGTTTCGGTACGGGTCGGCGGCCGGGTGTGGTTCGCTGCCGGGATGACTCAGGACCGGGAGCCCGTCGCATTCGAATCCGCCGCCGCCTTTGAGACATGGCTGGGCGACAACCACGCCGTCTCGCCCGGCATCTGGCTCAAGCTGCGCAAGAAGGGCCCCGGAATCGTCGCGCTGGACTACGCCCAGGCGCTCGATGTGGCGCTCTGCTACGGCTGGATCGACGGCCAGAAGGCGAAGCTCGACGACGCGTGGTGGCTCCAGCGGTTCACTCCGCGCAGGCCGCGCAGCAAGTGGTCCAAGATCAACCGGGACAAGGTGGCTGCCCTGATCGAGCAGGGCAGGATGCGTCCGCCGGGGCTGGCGGAGATCGACCGGGCCAAGGCGGACGGCCGCTGGGAGGCGGCGTACGACAGCGCGAGGACCGCCACGGTGCCGGACGATCTCGCGGCGGCCCTGGCCGCGGACCCTGCCGCGGCGGCGTTCTTCGAGACCCTGGACCGGCAGAACCGTTACGCGATCCTCCACCGCCTTCAGGACGCGAAGAGGGCTGAGACCCGGGTGCGCCGGATCGAGAAGTACGTGGCGATGCTGGCGGAGGGGGAGAAGTTGTACCCGTAGCCGTGAGGGGTCCGCTGTGTGGTGGCCTGGCCGCCTGGTGAAGCGGGGCGCTTCGGGGCCGCCTTCGTGGTGTTCGACCACTCGGCGTACAGCTTCATGGCGTACTTCCGGCGGGAGTCGATGCCGCAAGTTCAACACCAGCCGCTACGGCAGTTGGAACAGAAGCGCGGCGACGTCGTCTTCGTCAACGCCGACTCCGGTGTGAAGCTTTCGGAGATCAAGAAACGGATCAAGGTCTCCTGATATGCCGGGTAGGGCGTCGCCTTGCACCAGGTCGCGCCCCGACTCGGTCCCCGGGCCGCGCCCCGACCCGCGTCGACGCCGGTGCGCGCAAACCCGCCAACTCCCGGCCGGAAACGATTCCTTGCCCCAACCGCCCCTCCCGCATCACAATGCGCATGACAAAAAGCGAGCGACCGGAAAACCTCCGGTCGCTCCTTCGTACGAGGGGACCCCCACATGAACAAGCCTCTCCTTGCCGCGCTCGCAACCCTGGTGATCACCGGGGTCGGAGCGGCACCCGCGGTCGCCGCGCAGGCCGACACGGCCGCGCCCGCCGCGAAGCGCACCGCAGTCAAAGCCTCGGCCGCACCAGCCGCCGCACCGGCCATCCAGGCCGTCAACTTCGCCGGCACCGTCTCGCTCAGCAACTGTTCCGGCTCGCTCGTCCGCTTCCCGAGCTCCGAGTCCGACGACCCGGCGCTGGTCATGTCCAACGGGCACTGTCTGGAGACGGGCTTCCCGGCCGCCGGTGAGGTCATCGTCGACCAGGCGTCCACCCGTACCTTCGGGCTGCTCAACGCCTCGGCCACCCGCGTCGGCACCCTGCGTGCCAACAAGATCGCGTACGCGACGATGACCGACACGGACGTGGCGATCTACCAGCTCACGACCACCTACGCCCAGATCGCGAACTCGTACGGCATCAGCCCGCTCACGCTCAACGACACGCACCCGGTCGCCGGCACCGCGATCACGGTCGTCTCCGGCTACTGGAAGCGGACGTACGCCTGCAACATCGACGGCTTCGCCTACCGCCTCAAGGAAGGCCAGTGGACCTGGAAGGACTCGGTCCGCTACACGTCCGCCTGCCAGACCATCGGCGGCACCTCGGGCTCGCCGGTCGTCGACAACGCCACCGGCAACGTCGTCGCCGTCAACAACACCGGCAACGAGGACGGTGGGCGCTGCACGGACAACAACCCCTGCGAGGTCGACGCCAACGGCACGGTGACAGTCCGCGAGGGCATCAACTACGCCCAGGAGACCTACCAGATCCCCGCCTGCTTCGGCCTCGACAACAAGCTCGACCTGAGTGTGAGCGGTTGCACCTTGCCGAAGCCGTAGCGCTTCGTGGGGGGGCGATCGGTCGTGGTGCGGCTGCCGCGTCGTCGTGGCATGTCGCGCCCGCACCGGCGGAGCCGCATATCGACACCAGCCCCGCGCCTTTGAGGGGCGCGGGGCCGGGCGGTCTGTCACACGGGACTGTTACGGACCGCACGGCCCGCCAGTACGTCCGTTCTGCGGCCGTCCTCCATCACGAACCGGCCGTCGATCAGCACGTACGGGATGCCCGTCGGGAGTGTGCGCGGCGCCTCGAAGGTGGAGCCCGCCGCCACCGTCGCCGCGTCGAAGAGGACCAGGTCGGCACGGTGGCCCTCGCGGACCAGCCCGCGGTCCGGCAGGCGCAGCCGTGCCGCCGGGCGTGACGTCAGATGGGCCACACACTCCTCCAGGGAGAGGACCCCCAACTCCCTTACGTAGCGCCCGAGATACTGCGGAAACGTGCCGTACGCCCGCGGGTGCGGCTTCGTGCCCTGGAGGATGCCGTCCGAGCCGCCCGTGTGGACGCGGTGGCGCATGATCGCGCGGACGTTCTCCTCGTGGCCTACGTGCTGGAGGATCGTCGTGCCCAGGCGGTCGGTCAGCAGCAGGTGGCGGGCCGTCGTCCAGGGGGTCTCGTCGCGTCCGGTCGCCGACTCCTGGACCGTGCGGCCCACGAAATCGCTCAGCGCGGGGTCTGTTGTCCCCGAGATCTCGACCGTGTCCCACTCGATGGGCACCCCGTGGCAGCCGTCCGCGCCGACGACCTCCAGGTGGTGGCGGATGCGTTCGGCGGTGTCGGGGTCCGTCAGGCGCTTCAGGATCTGCTCCGGGCCGCCCTCGCCCGCCCAACTCGGCAGCAGTGCCACGAGCGTTGTGGAGCCGGGGGTGTAGGGGTACGTGTCCAGGGTCAGGTCCGCTCCCGCCGCCAGCGCCTCGTCGAGCAGTGACAGCAGCTCCGGTGCACGGCCCTCGTTGACGCCGAAGTTCATGGTGGCGTGGGCGAGGTGGAGGGGGCAGCTCGCCTCGCGGGTCAGCTCCACCATCTCCGCGTACGCCTCCAACGCGCCTGCTCCGTACGAGCGGTGGTGCGGGCAGTAGTAGCCGCCGTACCGCGCCACCACCCGGCACAGCTCGGTCAGTTCGGCGTCCTTGGCGTACATGCCGGGCGTGTACGTGAGCCCGGACGACATGCCCACCGCGCCCTGCTCCATCCCCTCCGCGACCAACTGCCGCATGCGGTCCAGCTCCTGGGATTTCGCGTCCCGGTCCTCCCAGCCGACGGCGAGCATCCGTACCGTCCCCTGCGGGATCAGGTAGGCCGCGTTGACGGCGATGCCCTCGCCGTCGAAACCGTGGTCCAGACGGTCCAGGTACTCGCCTACGGAACGCCAGCCGAAGTCGATGTCGTCGCCGTGGCCGTTCCATCCGGTGATCGCTCGGCGGACCTCGGCGAGGGTGCGGTCGTCCACCGGGGCGTACGACAGCCCGTCCTGGCCCAGGACTTCGAGGGTCACCCCCTGCGCGGCCTTCGCGCTGTGGTCGGGGTCGCGGAGCAGGGCGAGGTCGCTGTGGGCGTGCATGTCGATGAAGCCGGGGGAGAGGGTCAGGCCCTCCGCGTCCAACTCCCGTCGCGCCTTCGGGCGTTGGCAGCCTGCTGCCGCAGCCTCCTGGACGATCCCGACGATCCGGCCGCCGTCGACGACCACATCGGCGCGGTACGACGGGCCGCCGGAGCCGTCCACGACGTCCGCGTCCCGAATGACGAGCTCTTCCACGCCGGGCCTCCTCGGAAGTCGGAAGTCAGAAGTACGTACGGATGTATTCGACGACCGTGCCGTCCGCCTCGGCGACCGGGATCAGCTGCCACTTGTCGAAGGACGTGCACGGGTGGGACAGGCCCAGGCCCAGCCAGTCGCCGGCCTCCAGATCCGCCTCCGGGGTCGTACGCAGCCAGGCGTGCTGGTCGGAGAGGCCGGTGACCGAGATGCCGGTGGCGGGCCGCTCGGCGGCACCCTCCCGCCGTACGACCTGGGCGACGGGCAGGTCCAGGTCGTAGGCGGCGTCGCGCTTGCCCGCGTTCGCGAAGGCCTGCTCGGGGGAAGGGCGGGAGACGACCTGCGTCCACAGACGGAAGGCGGGCTCCAGGGCGCCCTCCTCGGGGACCCGGTTGAACGGGGTGATCTCGCGATAGCGGCCGTCGTCGTGCGAGACGTACGCCCCCGAGCGCAGCAACTTCAGCACAGGGAGCGACAGTTCGGGGATCTCCACGAACACGTCGGCGACCGCGTCGAACCAGGCGCTGCCTCCCGCGCTGACCATGATCCCGTCCGCGTCGGCGAACCGCCCCGCCTTGTCGAGGTCCGCGGCCAGCGCCACCAGCCGTCGCAGCCACGCCCGCACCCGCTCCGGGTCGGCCTGCGGCACCTCGCCCTCGTACCCCGCGACCCCGACCAGCCGCAGGGACGGTACGGCGGCCACGGCGTCGGCGACCGCCGCGCACTCCGCCTCCGTGCGCACACCGGTCCGGGCACCCTCGCCGGCGCCGAGTTCGACGACCACGTCCAGTGGACGGGCGGGTGCTCCCGCCAGAGCCGCGTCCATCAGCTCCACGCCGCGCACGGAGTCGACGTAACAGACGAACCGGAAGCCGGGGTCGGCGGCCAGCTCCGCGGCGATCCAGCGCAGTGCCGCCGGGTCCAGCAACTCGTTGGCCAGGAAGATGCGTTGGATGCCGAAAGCGCGGGCGACGCGTACCTGGTGGGGGACCGCCAGGGTGATGCCCCAGGCGCCGTGCTCGATCTGGCGGTGGAAGAGCCGGGGGGCCATGGAGGTCTTGCCGTGCGGGGCGAAGGAGAGGCCGTGGCGGGCCGCGTACGTCTCCATCAGCTCCAGGTTGTGGGTGAGGCGCTCGGCGGAGAGGGCGAGTACGGGGGTGGTGAAGCCGCCGGTGAAGAGGTTGCGGCGCTGGGCGGCCAGCTCGCCGACGGTCAGGCCGTCGGCGTCCGGCGGGAGGCCCTTG
Source organism: Streptomyces sp. ADMS (assembly GCF_033441795.1). Lineage (NCBI taxonomy): Bacteria > Bacillati > Actinomycetota > Actinomycetes > Kitasatosporales > Streptomycetaceae > Streptomyces > Streptomyces sp. ADMS. The sequence continues at coordinate 56,870 of NZ_JAVFVX010000035.1, forward strand.
AAGCGGGCGTCGACCCGTTCGGTGGCAAGCCGGGCGAGCGCCCCGGTGTGATCCGCGTCCTTGGTGTCCTCTGCGCCCATTGGAACCTCCCTGGTCCAGTGCGTCGCGTTGCGGTCCTTGCAACGCACATTGCGTATATCGCTCACCGCTGTCTAACATCTCGCCCAACGCGGGGTCAACGGAGCCGCCGCCTCCCCCACACCATCCAGGAGCTACGACGATCGTGACCATCACCGGACCCCACAACGCCCCCGACGTCGTGGACGTCGTCGCGCTCGGCGAGTCCATGGTCACCTTCCTGCCCTCCCGGCCGGGCCGCCTCGCCGACGTACCGTCCTTCGAGCGGACCATAGGCGGCGCCGAGTCCAACGTGGCCTGCGCTCTCGCCGCCGCCGGCCACTCCGCCCGCTGGATCAGCCGCGTCGGCGACGACGGCTTCGGCGACCACCTGGTCGAGGCGATCGGGGCGTACGGCGTCGACGTGACGTCCGTACGGCGTGATCCCGTGCGTCCGACGGGCGTGTACTTCCGTACGGCGGGGGACCGGGCGACCGACGCGCACGAGGTGGCGTACTACCGGGCCGGGTCGGCGGCCTCGGTGCTGTCCGTGGGGAACGTGAACCTGGAGGCGGCCCGCGCGGGGCGGGTGCTGCATCTGTCCGGGATCACGGCGGCCCTGTCCGGCAGCTGTCTCGACCTCCTGTGGGAACTGACCGAGACCCGGCCGGGCCGGCCGCTCGTGTCGTTCGACGTCAACTTCCGGTCGGGGCTGTGGGCCGACAGCGACGGTCCCCGCGTTCTGCTGGACCTGTCCCGGCGGGCCGACCTCGTCTTCGTCGGCGCCGACGAGGCGCGGGACGCCTGGGGGGTGGACGGGGCGCGTGCCGTCGCGGACGCGCTGCCCGAGCCGAAGCTCCTCGTCGTCAAGCAGGGCGGCGGAGGGGCCGTCACATTCGACCGGCACGTCGGTACGGGTGCTGCCGGCTCCCACGTCCGGGCGCCCCACGTCGACATCGTCGCCGCGGTCGGCGCCGGCGACGCCTTCGCCGCCGGGTTCCTCTCCGCCACCCTCCGCGGCCTCCCCGTGCGGGACCGCGTCCGGCACGGCCACCTCATGGCCGCCGCCGCCCTCACCGCCCCCGGCGACCTCGCCGCACCGCCCGCCCGCGACCACGCCGACCGGCTGGCCGCCCTCGACGAGCGCGCGTGGGGGACACTTCGACTCGGCCCCGGCTGGACCACCCAGGCCCAGGACGTGCACCGGGCCGACGAGGAGGTACGCACCCCATGAGCCAGACCGTCGACCGCGCGCTGAGCATCCTGCCGTTGCTCGCGGAGGGCCCCGCCGACCTCGGTCAGGTCGCCGAGCGGCTCGGCGTCCACAAGTCCACCGCCCTGCGGCTGCTGCGCACCCTGCACGAGCACGGACTCGTCTACCGCCAGTCCGACCAGCGCTACCGCCTCGGCGCCCGCCTCTTCGCGCTCGCCCAGGAAGCCGTCGAGAACCTCGACATCCGCGAGATCGCCCACCCCCACCTCGTACGCCTCAACGAGCAGTGTGGGCACACCGTCCACCTGGCCGTGCACGAGGAGGGCGAGGTGCTGTACATCGACAAGGTCGAGAGCCGGTATCCCGTGCGCATGTACTCGCGGATCGGGAAGCCCGTCGCCATCACCGTCGCCGCCGTCGCCAAGCTGCTGCTCGCCGATCTGCCGGAGAACGAGCGGCGCACCCTCGCCGACAAGTTCGACTACCCCATGTACACCTCCCGCTCCACCCCCAACGCCCCTGCCTTTCTGCAAGAGTTGGAGAAGGTGCGTGACCAGGGCTGGGCCACCGACCTCGGCGGTCACGAGGAGTCCATCAACTGCGTCGCCGCCCCCATCCGCGGTACCGACGGACGCCTGGTCGCCGCCATGTCCGTCTCCGCCCCGAACGTCGTCGTCACCGCCGACGAGCTCCTCACCCTGCTCCCGCTGGTGCGCCGTACGGCGGATGTCATCAGCGGCGAGTACTCCGGAAGAACTCCAGCAGTTCAGGAAGTCAGATGATGACCGAGAAGTCCGAGAAGATCGCGCTCACGCCCAAGACCCACACCACCCCGCCCGCCAGGTTCTCCCACGGCGTGAGGAAGGGGAACATCCTCCAGGTCGCCGGTCAGGTCGGCTTCCTGCCCGCGGTCGACGGGCAGCCGCCGACGCCCGCCGGGCCGACCCTGCGTGAGCAGACCCTCCAGGCCCTCGCCAACGTCAGGGCGATCCTGGAGGAGGGCGGCGCGAGCTGGGACGACGTGATGATGATCCGCGTCTACCTCACGGACGTCGACCACTTCGCCGAGATGAACGCGATCTACAACGAGTTCTTCGAACGCCACCTCACCGCGGTCCCGGCCGCCCGCACCACGGTGTACGTGGGCCTCCCGGCAGGCCTGCTGATCGAGATCGACGCGCTGGCGGTACTGGACGGCTGAGTCCCGCCCCCGCGCGCCGAAACCGACCCGTTCACGCCCCGTCCGCGACTGGCCCGTGCGGCCTGGGCGGGTCCGACGGCCGCTTACGGGAGGCGCGGGCGATGGTGGACCGGCTGGTCGACCTCTCGGAGGGCTTCGCGGGCTCCGGCATCGAGTCCACGCCGAACGACGCAGGCGAAGAGGCGTTCCGTACGGTCGGCGCCGACCGCCTGAGGCCGTCGTTCCTGCTGGGCACCTTCGCCATCACGGTTCCGCTGAGCAGGTTGAACCCCGAGGGGATCGAGGGGGTCGAGAAGATGGAGGAGATCAGGGCCCGGGGCCGCGAGCGGGCCGTACCAGCGGGCCGTACCAGCGGGCCGCTCGGTGACCACGGCGGCGGCGGGCGCGGCGGCGCCGAGGCGGAAGACTGTCTTCACAGACGTGTGATCTCTCCGGATCTTTCCGGATCTCTCCGCATCTCTCTGGAACTCTCTGGCCCCTGCTGTCCCATGACACAGCAATGTCCGCCATACTTCCGCCTGTGGAGCAGCGCATAGGTTCGAGCAGCAAGCCCCTGGAAACCGCCGCGGTCGACCCGGCGGCCATCCCCGGGCTCACTTCACCCGTGCCGGCGGAGCCGGAGGACGGGGTCCCGGACCCGGTGGAGGAGGCCGCACCGGAGGAAGCCACCCCGGAGGCGGAGCCAGATGCCGAGGCAGACGCAGACGCAGAGGTCCCGGAGGGCCCCGTCTTCGAGGCGTCCGACCGCCGGGCGAAGATCATCGCCGACCACCGTGGTGTACGCCTCTACCTGGACGACCAGGAGTGCGAGTTCCGCTGGGACGAGATCGGGGCCGTGGAGACGGAGACGTCACGCTTCGGCAAGCGGTTCACGGTGACGGTCCACACCCCGGACCGCCGCTGGTACCCGGTCGAGATCGAGGCGAAGGCGAAGTCCCAGCACCAGGAGTGGGAAACGGACCTGGACAAGGTCCTGGACGCCTACTTCGAGGATGGGGAAGCCGAGGGCGCGGTCGAGGAGGACACTGAGGTGAGCGCCCCTTAAGGGGCGTGGGGAACTGCGCGACCAGCCACAGCCGGCCCGCAGTCCCCCACCACCTCAAGTTCCCGTCACGAGCAGTACTGCGCCTGCTTCCCGATGGACCGGTACATGCAGTCCGAGTTCTCCAGAAGCTGCAGCACCGCATCCCTGTTACGGGCGGTCTCCCGGTCGATCACCTCGTCGGGCGGATAGAAGCCGCCGCCCGCGCTGGACGACGGGTACATCTCGAACGTGTAGCCGAAGATCCTCTGACTGCCCCAGAGGTAGTCGTCGATCGAGCCGTCCGTGATGTACAGGTCGCTGGACTGCTCGGGCGTGTAGCCGTTGCTCGCGGCCATCTTGCCGCCGACCGTGGCGAAGGCGTCCCGCTCGTCCTGGGTCATACCCGTAGTCGTGTTGGCGGTCGTGTACCCGAAGGGCCACAGCACCAGCTCGCTGTACGTGTGGAAGTCGATGCCCGTCCTGATCTGTTGGACGCCGCCCACGATCCGGCTGCGGACGAAGTCGGCGACCACCTTGACCTCGGGCGCGGACTCGGCGGACGGACCGCGGTACGTCGCCGACGCAGTCGAGCCGGAGGAACCGCCGCAGCAGCCCCAGCGGTAGTTCCAGTTGCGGTTGAGGTCCGTACCGACGTTCGACGAACCGGAGTTGGGCTGGCGGTTCTTGCGCCACGAACGGTACTGGCCGCTCGCGATGTCGTACTCGCCGCCGTCCGGGTTGAGGTCCGGGACGATCCAGATCTCACGTGAGTCGAGCATGGCCTTGACCCGGGAGTCGGTGGCGTAGGTGGAGGTCAGGTTGCGCAGCAGGTAGAGCGCCATCTCGACGGTGAGGTGCTCACGGGCGTGCTGGTGGTGGGTGAACAGCACCTCGGGCTCGGCCTCGTCGGTGCCGACGTTGTCGCTGAGCTTGATGGCGACGATGTTCCGGCCCGAGTACGAGGTACCGATGACGCGCTGGCTGGCGATGGACGAGTTGGCCGAGACGAGGGAGTTGATCTCACTCGTCATCTCCGCGTAGTTGTGGTACCTGGAGTCGGCCGTGGGGAAGTCGAGCAGCCGTACGTCGTCGGCGCTGCTGGAGCGGTCGGGCACCTGGCCCAGCGGTGTGATGTCGTAGCCGAGCGCGCGCAGCTTCTTGATCTGGTCCGCGCGGCCGGAGACCGTGACGCCGTGGCTGTCGGCGTCGTCCACGGACACACCCGCCTGCTGGAGCGCGGTGCGGTCCTCGACGGTCGAGTGCATATGGATCTCGTACTGGCGGATGTCGTCCGCCGAGGCCGCTGGTCGCTTGGCGCTGGTGGCGGTGGCGGTGGCGTCGGGGGTCGTGGCGGTGAAGCCGACCGCGAGGGCGAGGGACAGCAGGCCGACGGCGGCGGCGGATCGTCTGCCGGTGCGGGCGCCTGAGCCTCGAATGCGAAGTCGCATGAAGTCTCCTGGTTTCTCCGGGGGTTCCGGGATCTCCGGAAGCTGGGGAGTGGAGCGGGGGGTGGTTCTCCGGTGCGACGTGCTGGTGCGGGTGTGGCGCTCATGGTGCGGCTATGACATGGGCAGGTCAAGACCGCCTAAAGGGTGATGGCGTGAACCGGCCGGCCGTACGGGCCGGAAAGTGCCGTACGGAGGCAGGTGGCGGGCGGCCCGGAGGTGGCCCGGAGGATACGCGTACACGCGCCGCCCGGTCGCGGCTCTTCGGTAAGTGCACACGTGTGTGTGACCGGCATGCGGGTGTCTGAGAGAAACCGTCGGAGGGTAGAGGTTCAGGCAGGAGGAACCGTGTCCGTGCCGGCAGAGACAACAAGCTTCGTCGGCCGCCGCGACGAACAGGCCGAAGTCCGCGCGCTGTTGGCCAGGGCCCGCCTCGTCACGCTGACCGGGCCGGGCGGCGTCGGCAAGACGCGCCTCGTCGGACGCGTCGCGGCCCGCGTGGCCCGCGCCTTCCCGGACGGCGTGTGTTTCGTGCACCTGGCCGACCTCGACGACCCCGACCTGGTACCCCGGGCCGTCGCTGACACGCTGGGCCTGTACGACCACTCAACGCACCGCCGGGCCAGGACCCTGGACGCCCTGGTCGCCCGCCTGCGGTCCCGCCGCCTTCTTCTGGTCCTCGACAACTGCGAACACCTGCACGGGGCCTGCGCCGAACTCACCGGCACGCTTCTGCACGGCACCACCGGCGTACGTGTCCTCGCCACCAGCAGGCACCGACTGGGCCTGACGGAGGAACACCTGGTGGACGTAAGGCCGTTGCCGGTCCCGGACCCGGACGGCGACCTCTCCGCGGCCCACCGCCACCCGGCCCTCGCCCTCTTCGCCGACCGGGCCGCGGCGGCGGCCCCGGGCTTCACGCTCACCCCCGCCAACCGCACCGCCGTCGCCCGCCTGTGCCGCGGGCTCGACGGCCTCCCGCTGGCGATCGAACTCGCGGCGGCCCGCATGGGTGAACAGGGTGAGCAGGGCGAACCGGTCATCGACGGCTTGGCCGTCGATGACCTGCGGACCCGCATCGACGACGACGATCACCGCCACCACGTCGATCCCCGCCACGATCGCCACCGCACCCTGCGGGCGGCGATCGACTGGAGCCACCGACTGTGCACACCGGCAGAGCGGTTGGTGTGGGCGCGGGCGTCGGTACTGGCGGCGGACTTCGACCTGGAGACGGCGGAGGCCGTGTGCGGGGAGGGCGTCGACGACGTCCTGGAAGCCGTGAGCGGGCTGGTGGCCAAGTCGGTGCTGAGCCGGGAGCCGGGCCCGCACGGCTGCGTACGGTACCGGCTGCTCGACACCCTCCGGCAGTACGGCCTCGACCGGTTGAGGCAGCCGCCGGGAGCGGAGCGGGCCGTCCGTCGCCGCCACCGAGACTGGATGCAGACCCGCGCGTCGGTGTACGAGCACGCCTGGTTCGGCCCCGACCAGCAACAGATGGCGGCCCGACTCCGGGCCGACCGGTCCAACCTGCGCGCCGTACTGGACTTCGGCCTCGGGACGCCCGGGGCAGTGTCTGCCCGGCCCGGCGACAGCCCGGCTGCGCCGGCCGGTACCGGGGCGGCCGGGCCAGGGGGCGCGGTGTTCGGCGGTGCCGGTCCGGTGCCGGGCGCCACCGGTGTCGTGCCGGGCGGCGGGGGTGCTGTGGTGGGTGGCGCTGGTGTCGTGTCGGGCAGTGGGGGTCCGGTGCCCGGCGCCACCGGGGCCGTGTCCGGCAGTGAGGGACCCGTGGTGGGTGGCGCTGGTGTGGTGTCGGGGCGCGGGGGTCCCGTGGCAGGTGGCACCGGGGCCGTGTCCGGCGGCGGGGGTTGCGTGGAAGGTGCCGCCGGTGTCGTGTCGGGCAGTGGGGGTGCTGTGGTGGGTGGCGCTGGTGTCGTGTCGGGCAGTGGGGGTCCCGTGGTGGGCGCCACCGGTGTCGTGTCCGGCGGCGGGGGTCCCGTAGCAGGGGGCACCGGTGGCGTCCCCCGCGGCACCGCCTCCGTGCCGGGGGATTTCGGCACCGCCGCAGTCGACGCTCCCGCCACCCCCGACGCATCTCACGGCACCCCCGGCGACGCCCTCGCCGCCCTCCGCCTCGCCGGCACCCTCTGGTTCCACTGGTCCGCGTGCGGCGCGCCCGGCGAAGGCCGGTACTGGCTCGACCGCGCCCTCGAAGCGAACCGCGGGCCCAGCCGGGAGCGGGCCCGCGGGCTGTGGGTCTCCGGACTGCTCGCGCTGCTCACCGGGTCGTCCGAGGACCTCGCCCGGGGGCGGCTGCGGGCCGAGGAGGCGCGCGCCCTCGCCCGGCGGCTCGGTGACGCCGCCGAGGCCGCGCACGCCGGATACGTCATCGGGGCCGGCCAACTCCTCGGCGGTGAACCGGCCGCCGCCCTGCGGCACTTCGAGGACGCCGTGGCCCGGGAACCCGTACCCGGCGGGCATGCGGGCCTCGCCGGGCTCGAACGCGTCCAACTCGCCTGTGCGCTCGTCTCTTTGGGCGAGGTGGACCGGGCGGTCGCCGTCTGCGGGAACGTGCTGCGGGTCTGCGGGGAGTACGGCGAGGAATGGGTCCGCTCGTGCGCCCTGCGGGCCCTCGCGCTCGCCCACACCGTCCGCGAGGACTGGCGCCTGGCCGAACCGCCCGCCCGTGAGGCCCTGCGCATCGGGCACACCCTGCACGACGTCCTCGGCATCGCCTCCGCCCTGGACCTGCTCGCCCTCATCGCGACCGCCCACCAGCACGGCCACGAACGCGCCGCCGTGCTGCTCGGCGGCGCCGACCGCCTACGGTCCACCCCGCTCGACTCCGTACGCCAGGACGGCGAGACCAGGGCACGCGAGGGACTCGGGCGCCGGGCGTACGAGCGGGCGTACCGGCGGGGCGAGGGCCTCGGCCTCACCGGGATCGTCAAGTACGCGCTGGGTGAGGGGAAGTCGGCGGACCAGGGAGCCGAACCGCCGTCCAGTACCGACTGCTTGAGCGGTCGCGGTACGACTCTTACCCGTCGCGAGACCGAGGTCGCCGCGCTCATCGCCGAGGGCCTCGCCAACCAGCAGATCGCCGACCGCCTGGTGATCGCCCGCCGTACCGCCGAAGGTCATGTGGAACGCATCCTCGGCAAACTCGGCCTGACCAACCGCACACAGATCGCGGCATGGGTGACAACGCATCGCTGATGGTGCGGAAACAGGTATTTCTCCCCGCGCGCGGGGGCGCCCGTGGAGGCGATCCTGAAGGCATGCTGCAACTCTCCGGGGGCTCCGGGGGACACGTCCCGGATCCCGTCCCTCGGTATGGCTCTTACCCCCAACCCCCGTTGGGGGCAGGCCATCTGAGCATCGAGTACGACCCGCGCCGCACCGCCGCCCGCGAGGCCCGCGCCGAGGTGCGCAGGCAGTTGGAGGAGTGGGGCCTGACCGACCGGGACGGTCCGGCGGACCGGGACGAACCGCCGGACCGGGACGGCCCGGCGCCCCGGGGCGACCTCGTCGACGTGGTGGAACTGCTCGTCAGCGAGCTGGTCACCAACGCGGTGCTGCACGCCGCGAGCCGCTTCCGGCTCACTCTGTCGGCCGCGCACGGCGTCCTGCGCTGCGAGGTCACCGACACCGGCCGCCGTACCCCGCAGGTGCTGAACGCGGGTGCCACGGAGAGCGGCCGGGGGATGTTCCTGGTGGACGCGCTCGCGAGGCGCTGGGGCTGCCACCAGGAAGGGCCGGGCAAGACCGTGTGGTTCGAGCTCGGCACCTGCGGGTCCGACGGCTGTGGTCGGCGACAGCCGTAGGGTCCCGCGAGTTCCGGACGCCGGATGCCCCGGCTGTCCACCCTCCGGCTCCGGAACGCCCTCTTGTGCGACCAGCTCCTCTGCGCTTACTTGACCTACATGGCGGACACCACAGGAAACACCACGGGATCAGGGGCCACAGGTGCCCCCGGCCGCAACTCCACTCCCCGTAAGTCCAGTTGGAAGTACATCGGCCCGGGGATCGTGGTCGCCGCGACCGGCGTCGGCGCCGGCGACCTGGTCGCGACGCTCATCGCGGGCAGCAACTTCGGCTACACCCTCCTGTGGGCCGCCGTACTCGGCTGCCTGGTGAAGATCTCCCTCGCCGAGGCGGCGGGCCGCTGGCACCTCTCCACCGGCCGCACCCTCTTCGACGGCTGGGCGAGCCTCGGCCGCTGGACGACGTACTTCTTCGTCGCGTACGTCGTGATCTGGGGCTTCGTCTACGGCGCGGCGGCGATGTCGTCGAGCGCGCTGCCGCTGCAGGCGCTGTTCCCGGACGTCATGGACCTCAAGTGGTGGGCGATCCTGTGCGGGCTTTCGGGCCTGGTCTTCGTCTGGTTCAACAAGTACGAGGTCTTCGAGAAGGTCATGACCGTGCTGGTGGGCGTGATGTTCGTCGTCACGGTCTACCTGGCGATCCGGGTCACCCCGAACCTCGGGGACGCCTTCGCCGGCCTGCTGCCCGTGCTCCCCGACGAGAAGGACTCGATCCTCAACACGCTGGGCCTGGTCGGCGGCGTGGGCGGCACCATCACCCTTGCGGCGTACGGCTACTGGGTGAACGCGAAGGGCTGGACGAACACGGGCTGGATGAAGGTGATGCGCCTCGACAACCGCGTCGCGTACGTGACGACGGGCATCTTCGTGGTGTCGATGCTGTTCGTGGGAGCGGAGCTGCTCCATTCGGCCAACGTGGCGATCGCGAGCGGCGACAAGGGCCTGATCCAGCTGAGCGACATCCTGGAGGACAAGTACGGCACGGCGACCGCGAAGTTCTTCCTGATCGGCTTCTTCGCCACCTCCTACACGTCGCTGATCGGCGTCTGGCACGGCGTGAGCCTGATGTTCGCGGACTTCGTGGAACGCCTCCGCGGTACCCGGACAACGGGCGAGGAGGTCGCCTCGGGCACGCGCCAGCGGTCGTGGCCGTTCCGCGCGTACCTGCTGTGGCTGACCTTCCCGCCCATCGTCCTGCTCTTCCAGGGCCAGCCCTTCCGCCTGATCATCCTGTACGGCGTCCTGGGCGCGGCCTTCCTCCCGTTCCTCGCGGGCACCCTGCTGGTCCTGCTCAACTCCTCGCGCACGCCCGCCGAGTGGCGCAGCCGGCTGCTGAGCAACTCGATGCTGGTGATCGCGGGCCTGCTGTTCCTGGTGCTGTGCCTCAAGCAGATCTGGGACCAGCCGTGGTCGGAGTTCTTCTGAGTTCCGAGCGAGTCCCCAAGGCCCGTCGACTAGCCCTTAGCCCTGAGTCGGCTCGTGGCTGGAGGTCGGCACCAGTTCCTTCCACTTCGCACTGGCGGCGATCGCCTTGAGCTGCCCGACGGTCAGGGCGGGGGTCTCGCGGGTCGGGGCGGTGTTCTGGCTGCCGGAGTTGAAGGCGCTGACGACCACCCGCATACCGTCGGGCCGGATGGTGTCGGCGGTCCACATGACGAGCCCCAGACCCTTGTCGTCTCCGGGACCCTGACGGACGACGACCTTCGTCCCGTCGGGCAGGGTCTCGGCGCCGTCGCCGAAGAGCTCGTCCTCGACGTCCTTCATGTCGGGCTGCACATTGATCTGGACGAAGCTCCTGCCCTTGCCGTCGTCGACGACGACGTACGCGTACTCGGTCTCCTGGCCGCCCTTGCCGACGACCCTGAGGCCCGCCGGGAGCAGGCTGGTGAGCGTCGCCACGATGGTGCCGCCCTCCATGGCCGGAGGCCGGGTCGGCGTCGGCGAGTTCCCGGACCCGGGGGCCTGGGGAATGGCGTTGACGGCCCTGAGCCACGCCGGATCGGTGACCAGGGTCTTCAACTGCGCACTGGACAGCGGAGGTTCGGACCGGCTGATGGGCGCGTCCTTCTGGGCGGCGGCGTTCCACTCGCTCACCGACACGTAGTCTCCGTCGGCCGTGACGAGGTCCGCCGTCCACAGCTTCGTGTCCACGCGGCGGTCCGGATACTCGTACCCCTTGAGGATCCTGAGCAGCGCGCCGCCGGGCAGCGTACTCCTCACACAGTCGTCGTACGGGACGAACGCCCTGTCCGGGCACTCGGTCGCCTGCCGGGCGTTTCCGCTCCCCGGCTCGACCCGGGCGAGGCCGACGGAGAGAGCCGCGGCACCCTTCCCGTCGTCGTACACGGCATACGCGTACGGCCCCTGTTCCGAGTCCGTGCCGGATGCCTGCTCGTCGCTGAAATCGCCCCTCGGGAGCAACTCCTTGAGGGTGCTGAGCAGTTGGGCGCCGGAGACGGGGGACGGCGTGGCGGTTCCGGTGGCGTCACCGGGTCCGACGGTCGTCCCGGCGGACCCCACGGCCCGCTGTCCGGTCCCGTCTCCTCCCCAGGGCGCGATCAGCGCGCCGCCCACCCCCACCAGCGCGATCGCGGCGGCGCCGCTCACGACAGCGGTCCGGCGGCGCATCCGGAGCCGGCGTCCCCGGGTTTCGCCGCCGGTGACGAGGGCGGCACGATCGGCGTCGAAGGCATCGCCGGCGTTGCGCAGGGCGGCGCCGAGGCGGTCCTCGAACTGGTCGTCTCGATGTTCAACGGGCATGGCGAACCACCACTTCTGCTGTGTACGGGATGGGTACCGGAACGGGGAGGGGAACACGAGCTTCCCCGGGGGGCGTGGGCCTCAGCGGGCCTCAGTCGGCCTCAGCGGGCCGCGTACTCGCCGAGTTCCTCGCCGAGGAGGGTGCGCAGCCGGGCGAGGGCGCGGACACAACGGCTGCGTACGGCGGCCGAGGTGACGTTCATCGCGCCCGCGGTCTCCTCGATGGAACGGTCCTCCCAATAACGCAGGACGACCACCGCCCGGTCCTTGGGCGGGAGTTGGGCGAGCGCCTCGACGAGGGTGAGCCGCATGGTGACATCGGCTCCGGCGGAGGGTACGGGCCGGTCGGGCAACACGTCGGTGGCCCGCTCGGTACTGCTGCGGCGGCGCTGATGCGTGAGGAAGGTGCGGGTGAGCACGGTCTGCGCGTACCCCGCCGGGTTGCTGGCCCGGGAGACGCGCCCCCAGTTGACGTACAGCCGCCCGAGCGTCTCCTGCACCAGGTCCTCGGCGAGGTAGGTGTCCCCGGCGGTGAGCAGACACGCGGACCGGTACAGATGCCCCGCGCGGGCCGCCGCGAACTCCGCGTACTCGTCCGCGCGGACCTTTCTCATACGTTCCCCCTGTGCCTGCGGTGCGCTCATGTCCTGGGCGCGTGGACTGCCTTCACTTCATTGATGCGGTGGGGAGGGGGAAATGTTTCAGGACCGGGAGACCTGTTCGGACGGGGAGCGATACGCCGCCGCCCTCTTCACGGCTTCGGAGCGTCCCGTGAAGAGGGCGGCGCGGTGCACACGGATGGGCAACGGAGAGTCGGCTCAGCGGTTGACGGCCTGGATCTCCTGAACGACGACGGCCTGCTCGGCCCCGAACTCACCATCGGGCAAGGGCTGTTCCTGGGGGACACCGGTACCGGTCCAGGAGATCTTCCAGGTGATGGTGGCCTGGAGCGGATACGTCCCGTCGCCGGAGGCGCGCAGGTACTTCACGCCGCAGGGCGGGGTCTGGCTCGCTTTCCCGGCGGCGTACGGCTCCCCGATGCGCCCGTTGACGAACGTGCACACGCCGGACGCGGGGTAGACCTGCGCGTCGGCGGTACCGGGCTCGATCCTCAGGGAGACGGGTTCGGCGACGGTGGTGGCCTCCATTCCCAGAATCGGAACGGACGCGGTCACGGAGACGGGCTTGAACTGCGCCGCGTCCAGCCACGCCCATGTCGGAAGGTTCACTTTGGTGGGGCCGTCGGGGGCGAGGGTCACCTCGGTGGAGGGGACGCGGATCTCGTTGTAGGCGAGTCCGGCGAGGATTTCCGGGGTGATGACGTTGTCGATGTCGGCGGGCGGGGCGTCACCGGTGTCGACCCAGAAGTAGTCTTCGTCGCAGGCGTCCCAGCCCGGCGGGTAGGACTTGTTGACGTACGAGCCCCACCAGTAGCCCTCGCCGGTCTTGTCCTTGTTGAAGTCCTTCGAGGGGTCGTCCTCGTTGAGGTATTTCTCCCGCTGCTCGGCATCCCACTCATAACCCGTGGACCCCGCCTCCCAGACCGGCTCCTTGACCTTCTGGAGCTCCTCGGGGGTGTACGTCGGGGCATACCAGCAAGCGGGCGGCGTCCAGCCCGTCGTGGCGGCCACGGGGCCGGCCGACTGCCCGGACCCGTTCTTGGAACGGTCGTAGACGACGGCTCCGGCGGTTGCGGAGAGGGTGCCGTCGTCGGTGGAGTTGCCGGATGTGTTCGTGTTCGGGTCGTTGCCGAACGCTCCTGCGCCAGGAGGATCTTGGGCGGCCATGGCAGAAGGGGACACGACCAGACACGTTGTCCCCGCGATCAGAACAGTCGTGGCGAGGAAAAGAAGTCGGGTCATGGCTGGCACCTGTCAACTCCACGAGCGGACTGGATCTTCACGAGTTCCCATACGCCGGCCTTGTTCTTCTGCACTTGAACGCCGTAGGCGACGTAGCTGTCCTTGTTCGGCGCTGTCTTCTTGACTTCCTTGGTCTTGACGACCTTGCTGAAGCCCTCGCTCTCATCCCCGCAGTAACTCAGCGAAGCGCTGTCCTTGGAACTGACTGTGACCTGGCGGTCGAAGTAGCGCACGGTTCCGGTGACCGTCCACCCGACGTCGGTGAACGCTTTCACCCACTTTTCGGCGGCCACCGCGCCTTCACCCTCCGTGTAGAACTCCAAGGCGGCAAGCCGAGGGTTCTGGGCGACGATGGCCGCGTTGAGAGCGCGAATCATCTCCGCGTTGTCCTTGAGGACGGCGTCCTTGACGGCGTCACCGGTCTGCTCTGGTGTAAACGTGAGCGTGACATCCGACGGTAGTTCGATCTTCGGCCGGTCGGCGGAGGCAGCTGATGCCGACGCGGACGCCGTCGGCGATGCCGAGGTCTCGCCGGTGTCGGCTCCGGCGATCTTGTCGTTGTCCTTCGACTCGCCGTCGTCGCCGCCACAGGCAGTCAACAGCAGGGCCGCGGACGCGACGAGCGCGGCAGCAACGGGCAAAGAGCGGCGCTTCACAGTGAACTCCCCGTGAGACAGATGTGCTAGCAAAGCCAAGACGCTATCGGTGGGCCCCCTGGTTCCGCCAGGCCGTCAAGGTTGCGCTGTGGCAACGGCAAAGGTTGATCGCCGTACCGGCGGGTGGGGGCGCCCGCGGGCGGCTGCTGTAGTGGACGTGGTTGTTCTTCGACGAGGTAAGCCTCGTTGAGCGGGTCCCGCACCGCGACGGCCATGTCCACAGGCTTGATGAACTGCGGGTGCCGGTAGTGGCGTGGGGGTACGAGACGGATCGAGGACATGGAGTACTGGAAGGTGGACTGGTTGCACGATTTCCCGTCCGAGGCGACCAGGATCTACAACGAGATCGGTCACGACGGGTACGAGGTCCGAAAGGTCTACCAGTACCGGGACGGGCGCAAGCTGAAGGCTGACGAACTCCACGAATCCGATGAGATCGGCCTTGGCACGACTCCGGTCGGTCCGATCGAAGACGTGGTTGCACAGCCCGAATTCGAGGCCGTCGTCATCACCCGTCGGGAATTCGAGACGGAGTGGCAGAGAGCGTCCTGGCCAGACGGGGCACCCGCGTAGGGCGGCCCGGGATCCGCTCACCCACTCGTACCTCCTTCACCCCGAACTCCCGTATCCAGTAAGTTCGCGTGTGCGTACGACTGTTGTTGATGGTGTTGGCGTGACGGGGGT